>JAZGFW010000136.1:0-17620 GCA_036479895.1 Cocleimonas sp.
ATAGTTCAGGGCGGCATGCACCAAGAGCTACGTGAAATTTCTGCTAAAGCATTGATGGAAATTGACTTTGATGGCTACGCTATTGGTGGTCTCTCTGTCGGCGAACCTAAAGATGAACGTGACCACGTATTAGATGTTACAACGCCTTTATTGCCGAAGAACAAGCCGCGATATTTGATGGGCGTGGGTAAACCAGAAGATATTGTGGAGTCAGTAAAACGCGGCATCGATATGTTTGATTGTGTCATCCCTACACGTAATGCACGCAATGGTTTTATATTTACGCGTTTTGGGCGGCTAAATATTCGCAATAGCACCCATCAGCTTGATACCAACCCCATTGATAGTGAGTGTGGTTGTTATACCTGCCAAAATTATTCGCGTTCTTATTTACGGCATTTAGACAAGTGCAAAGAAATGCTAGGAGCACATTTAAATACGATTCATAATTTATATTATTATCAAGAGTTAATGAAAGGTATTCGTGAAGCAATTGAGAAAGATAGTTTTGATGACTTTGTTACTGAGTTTTATACGCTTAGAAACAAAAACTCATAGAACAACACAAAACTAAACTCAAAAAAAAGCCACTAAAAAGTGGCTTTTTTTTAAACAAGAATGACTAGCTTACTGTACGCCTAGCTTCTTCAGCACATCAAGCGTTATTCCACCTGTTGCCATATCATTATCTTTCTGGAACTGCTCAAGCGATTTCATCGTACCACGACCAATATTCCCATCTACAACGCCTTCATAAACACCAGCATCTTTAAGCGCTTGTTGAATCTTTTTATTGATTCCAGGACCCATATTTGTTCTACATAAAATTTGACGCCACTCTAAACGCTCAGCGCTATTTTTTGATCTTGTCTCGATTGTTTTATAAACCGCAGCAACTTTAGTTCGAATTTCCTCAGCTTCTGTTGCAACATTACTTACTTTAATCATATTAGTAACAGGTTCAACTTTTTCTTCTTCAACAGTTGCAGCTGAATCAACAACAAGCTTTTTAACTTTTGCAAATTTTGCAGCGGTTTCTTTTAAACAAATTTGATTACCCGTATAAACACCTTCACCTTCTTCACCAGCTGCTTTCCATGAAAAGCTCGCATCTGAAACTTTATTAGTAATAGATACCTTCTTGTACTCAGCAGGAACTTTAACTTTATCAACGGACGCATCATTAACCAGTTTACTGATTTTAACTGCTTTGGTTGCCTCAGGAACATCCACAAGTTCAATGCTTGATTTTGTTTTAAGTACGGTCTTTTTAAAGATTTGGTATTTAGCAGGTACTTGCACTAAACACATAATGTCGCCTGTTGAATTATCAATTTTAGTGATTGGACCGTCGCCTTTTTTCCATACTGCTTTTGCTGGCTCAATTTCAATCTTTTCTTCTACAATTTCATACTCAGCAGGCTTATAAACTTTCTTTTTACTCGCTTGCTTAACAACTACAACCTCTTCACCACCTTCAAATTGTGGTGCGATAATTTTTATTTTTTCAGACTCTTCTTTAACCAAGATTTCTTTGTCTGTTTGGTCAAACTTAGCAGCAATGTAGTACTCTTTAAAACATTGACCGGGTATCGCTTTTTCAATATCAATACCATTGGTTTTTGCGCCTGCTAATAGTGCGGGACTTGCTGGAATTGCTTTTTTGCCTAAACGAGTAACCCAAGAAGTACCCGCCTTTGAGGTTTCTACTTCTTCAATTTCTTCTCTAAATTTTGTAGGCACAACTTTAATTTTAGTATAACCCGCTTTTACCACGACTGGCTTTTCTACCGTATCGAAGATAACTGCCTTTATGTTAACTTCCTCTGACTCTGGTTTTACTAATACTTCTTCCGTCTTAGTATCATATTTTGCAGGAACAATAACCTTAGCGTAACATTCACCAGGCTTAGCATTTGGTAGTGTAGCTGTAGCATCAACTCTACCCTCGCTTTTTTCGTGTGAGGCAGCCATTACTTGTGTTGCTGGAAGCAAAAATGCCAATACGGCAACAGATGCAAAACTTCTAATAAACATGTTGGAACTCCTTAATATTTTATCTTTTATTGTGATAGCCACAGTTGTGTTTGTCACAGCTTAATACTAGAGGTTAACTCCTGTTATTTAATAACAGTAAAGAAAAGTCGCTTGTTAACTGAACCTCAGATGAAGGTAAGAATAATCCATTCATCGTCTAGATTCAACCGTCTATTTGGCTTATAAAAACAATAACTAGTGAAATTTAAGTAGAGAGTACATTAAGATAAACTTATAAACTTGCTTGTATTGCATGCAAGCAAAGACTCATGAGTGCGCCAGGTAGTATCCCTAGTAACAAAACAGCTAAGCCATTAACACTCAAGAGTAAACTAAAGTCTAATTGTGTTTTATCTGAAACTGTCGTTAGATCATCTGGCTTATCAAAATACATCAACTTAATAGCACGTAAATAATAATAAGCACCAATAACTGACATCACAACTGCAAACACAGCAAGCCAAATTATATTTACATCTACTACAGCTGTTATCACTGATAGCTTTGCATAAAAACCTACCGTTGGAGGCACACCCGCCATAGCGAATAGAAATAACATCATCATAAAAGCAGTCCACGGATGGCTAGTACTTAAACCCTTCAAGTCATCTAATTGATCCGCTTCTTTACCATCGCGACTGAGTAAAATAATCACTGCAAAGCCGCCCATCGCAATAATAGCGTAGGTAATAATATAGAACATAGAAGCGGCATAGCCTGTTTGAGTGCCCGCTAAAATACCCATTAGCACGAAGCCCATATGTGAAATGGTTGAGTACGCCAACATACGTTTAATATTGGTTTGGGCAATCGCAATAATATTGCCTACCAAAACTGATAGTGCTGCAAGTACCGCTAAAATTTGTTGCCAGCCTTGCACCATATCTCCCAATCCTTCGGCAAGCAGGCGAATAATCATCGCAAAAGCAGCAATTTTTGGAGCAGTGCCTAAGAACATAGTTACTGCAGTTGGCGCACCATCATAAACATCGGGTACCCACATATGAAAAGGTACGGCACCAAGCTTGAAACCTAAGCCCACAATAATAAATGCCAAGCCAAGTAGTAAACCGACATTTTGCATCACAGGATTTGATGACATATAAATAGCGATATGATCTAAATGCAAGCTGCCTGTTACACCGTAAATTATCGACATACCGTAAAGCAACATACCCGATGCAATAGCACCCAGCACAAAATATTTCATTGCTGCTTCTGAGGCTCTGCCATCATCACGTCTAAAGGCAACCAAAGCGTACATAGACAGTGAAAGGAGCTCTAAACCTAAGTAGATAAGTAGCATGGTTTTTGCAGAAACCATAATCATCATACCTAGTACGGCAAACAAACCTAAAGTGAAGTATTCCCCTCGATACATTTGTCTATCGCGTAAGTAGTCACGTGAATACACGAACACACCTACCGTGACTAATATTAAGGCGAGCTTTAATACTTGAGCCATTGGATCAAGCACAAACATATCGCTAAAGGTCGTCACTGTTGCACTGCCAAAATTGCTTAACACTAAGCCTGCTGTAACCAACAACACAATTTGCGCCATAAGATAGGTGATAAAACGGTTTTTATCACTAACAAATAAATCAGCAAGTAATACAAAACAAGCACCTGCTAACAAAAACATCTCGGGGTAAGCGGGTACAAAGTTAGGGACATCAAAGCCCATTGGAATCAGATTTATAGCAATTAAGTTTATAAGAAATAGACTCATCATCTTAGTTCACCAACTTACTGGTTGTTGCTTGCTCAATAACATGAACCAGCGAATCATTCATCACGTGTACCAATGGCTCTGGCCATAAACCGAGCAACAATACGAAAATGGCCAAAATGCTCAAAATAAAGGTTTCGCGTTTATTAATATCTTGTAAGGCGGAAACTTCATCATTCGTTACTGCACCAAAGATGACGCGTTTAACGAGCCATAGGGTATACCCAGCACCCACAATCAATGTGGTCGCACCCAAGAAAGCAACCCAGAAGTTTGCCTTAAAGCTAGCTAGAATTACCATGAATTCACCTACGAAACCTGAGGTACCGGGTAAGCCTGTATTCGCCATCGCAAACAATACAAAGAAACCTGCGAACCAAGGCATACGATTTGAAACACCACCATAAGCCGAAATCTCACGGGTATGCATACGGTCATACAACACACCGATACAGAGGAACATCGCACCCGAAATAAAACCGTGTGACAACATTTGTACCATGCCACCCTGTAAACCCATCAATGCGCCTTCGGTACTGCCTGAATTTTTTAAGATAGGGTACAAAATAAAGAAGCCTAAAGTCACAAAACCCATATGTGCGATAGATGAATACGCCACCAGCTTTTTCATATCGCTTTGAACTAAAGCAATAAAGCCAATGTAAACCACCGCCGTTAGTGACATGAAGATCACCAACCAAGAAAGCTCAGCGGATGCATCAGGCACCATCGGCAACGAGAAGCGTAAAAACCCGTAACCACCAATTTTTAACATCACTGCCGCCAGTATAACTGAGCCACCTGTGGGTGCTTGCACATGTGCATCGGGCAACCAAGTATGCACGGGCCACATCGGTACTTTTACACCAAAAGCAATTAAGAAGGATAAGAAAATCAGAATCTGCGGTGTCATACCAAGTTTAACGTTATGAAAATCAGCTATCGCAAAACTACCCGCCTGCGTGTACATATAAATCAAACTAACCAGCATGAATACCGAGCCGAAGAAGGTATACAAAAAGAACTTAATGGTTGCGTATATGCGGTTATCGCCACCCCAAATACCAATCACGATAAACATAGGAATTAACATCGCTTCGAAGAAAACGTAAAATAACACCGCATCCTGCGCAGCAAACACGCCATTTATAATGCCTTCCATAATTAAAAAAGCAGCCATGTATTGCGCGGGTTTTGTTTGAATAACTTCCCAACCTGCTAAGACAATCAGTACAGTAATAAATGTATTTAACAGGATCAATGGCATCGAAATACCATCAACACCCAAACTGTAATTTATTTTAAAGGTTTCAATCCAAGGGACAAGTTCAACAAACTGTAACTGGAAGCCTTGTGTATTAAAACCTGTCCAGAGCAATAAACTAATGGCGAATGTAGCAACACTAACAACCAAAGCAACAGGACGAGCGGCCACATTATCGCCCGCAAAAAGAGTAAGGATGCCACCAATAATCGGCAACCAAATCAAGACACTGAGTAAATATCCATCAAACATACTATAGGCGCCCCATGCCGAATACTAACCAAGTCATAATACCGAGTACGCCTAGAATAATGGCAAAAGCATAATGATATAAATAGCCAGTTTGAACAGTCCTGAAAACAGATGAGAACCAGCCCGTTAATTTTGCAGAGCCATTGACCATCAAACCATCAATTAAGAAACGATCACCTGCTGCCCACAAGCCTTTTCCTAGCGCTAAAGCACCACCGGCAAAGACAGCCATATTAAATTCGTCGGCATAGTATTTTTTATCGAGCAAGGTATGAAGTGGGCGAAGTTTGTCATAACCCCATTGTGCAACGGCAGGTTTTTTCATATAAATAAACCATGCGCTTCCTAAACCACCCATTGCTAGCCAGAAAGGAGGTGCCATCAAACCATGACCTACAAAGCTAAAGATACCGTGCCAATGGTGCTTAATCGTTTCAATGGCTTTGTGCGACTCATCAAAATGCAATACGCCTTTGAAGAAGTCACCTACAACCATAGGATCAATTAGGTAGCCCGATAATACGGCGGGAATTGCCAAAGCAATCAAAGGCCATGTGACTACTTTGCTCGGTTCATGCAAATGCTCTTTGGTGTGTTTATCCATGCGCTCTTCTCCGTGGAACACTAAGAAAAACATACGGAAACTATAAAAAGCCGTCACAAACACACCTAATAAAACCATCCAATATGCATATTTTGCACCAAACAACTCAGACGCATGTACTGATTCAATAATTAAATCTTTTGAGAAAAACCCTGAAAAGAAGGGAAAGCCAATCAAAGCCAAAGAGCCAATTAATGATGTCCAATAGGTAATTGGTAAATACTTTTTAAGCCCACCCATTTTACGAATATCTTGCTCATGATGCATCGCTATAATGACTGAACCCGCCGCCAAAAACAGTAAAGCCTTAAAGAAAGCATGAGTCATTAAGTGGAAGACTGCGGCACTGTATGCGGATGCTCCTAAAGCAACTGTCATATAACCAAGCTGTGACAAAGTTGAATAAGCCACTACTTTTTTAATGTCATTTTGCACAACACCAATCAAGCCCATAAAGAAGGCTGTGGTTGCGCCGATAATTAATATCATACTCAATGCAGTATCCGACATTTCAAAAATGGGCGACATACGCGATACCATAAAGATACCCGCTGTTACCATCGTTGCTGCGTGAATCAAGGCTGATATTGGTGTTGGTCCTTCCATAGAGTCAGGTAACCAGACATGCAACGGTACTTGCGCTGATTTACCCATAGCACCGATAAATAAAGAAATCGCTATCACTGAAACCAACAACCATTCTTGCCCTGGGATAATGGAAACTAACGTATGTTCAATTGCAGGGAGTCGCTCAAAAACCTCACGATAATCTAATGAACCTGTGTAAGTCCAGATTGCCGCAATGCCTAATAAGAAACCAAAATCACCGACCCGGTTCACTAAAAACGCCTTCATATTGGCAAAGATAGCGGTATCACGCGTTGACCAAAAACCAATCAATAAATACGACACTAAGCCCACAGCTTCCCAACCGAAGAATAACTGCATAAAGTTATTCGACATAACCAGCATCAACATAGAGAAGGTAAAGAGAGAAATATAAGCAAAGAAACGTTGGTAGCTATTGTCCCCACCACGGCTGTCTTCTGGCCAATTGTGCTTATCGTCTTCCATATAGCCGATGGTATAAAAATGCACCATCAAGGATACAAACGTCACCACAACCATCATCATCGCAGTCAGTTTATCAATTTGAAAACCAACCGCTATTTTAGTTTTTCCGATCTGTGCCCATGTGTATAAATCACCGTAAAAGGTATTACCAGCCAGCACATCAAAAAGCACCACGAAAGATAAAAGACACGAGATTCCCACGCCTGCAATTGTTACTGTGTGTGCGCCTTTACGACCGATTTTACTGCCAAGCAAGCCAGCAATAATTGAACCTATAAGTGCAGAAAGAGGAATAAGTAAGTAGATAGTCTGCATCGCCCTAACCCTTCATTTCGTCAAGTTCTTCGACGTTAATGGTACGACGGTTGCGGAAAACGGTGACCAATATTGCCAAGCCAATAGCCGCTTCTGCCGCTGCTACCGTTAAAATAAAGAAGACAAATACCTGACCTGAAATATCACCTAAATAATGCGAAAATGCGATAAAGTTAAGATTAACTGCTAGCAGCATTAACTCAATACACATCAGTAATATAATCATATTTTTTCGATTAAGAAAAATACCTGCAACGGCTATTGAGAACAATAGTGCGCTAACTACAAGAAAGTAAGATAAAGGTATCACAATCCTGAACTCCTTAACTGGACAGGACAGAGTGTGCAACTGTGGGTCATTGTCTTTCCTCTGCTTTCATTTTAACAAGGCGCACACGATCTTCACGTCTTGTTCTCACCTGCTTGGAAGGGTCTTGCTTTTTAACACCTGTACGACGGCGATGCGTTAGTACAATCGCCGCAATTATTGCCACGACCAAAATGACTGCGGCAACCTCAAAGGGAAACACATATTCGGTGTAAAGTACTTCTCCTAGTTGCTCGGTATTGTTCACCGACAAAGGGGCGGGAGCGGGAATATCTCGATTAAATACGCCAGATTTCATCACTAAAATTAACTCAACAGCGACTGCAAAAGCTACCAGTAACCCTACAGGAAGATAACGAATAAAGCCTTCTTTTAAGGTATCGATCTGGATATCTAACATCATGATTACAAACAAAAACAACACCATGACCGCGCCCACATAAACCAGTACTAATACTACGCCTAAGAATTCTGCTTCTAGTAACACCCACGTAGCAGCACTACTGAAGAAAGCTAGAATTAAGAACAAGGCAGAAAAAATGGGGTTACGCACCGTCACCACTGCCACCGCAGCTGACAAAGTCACTGCAGAAAAAAGGTAAAAAACAAATAATTCAAATGTCATTTAATATCCTAGTCTCTTTCTTTTAGCATTAAAGATTGTATTAGCTAATGGATCGTTAACGATAAGGTGCATCAGCAGCTTTTCGTTTCGCAATTTCGGGTTCGTGTTTATCACCAAAAGCCAAAAGCTCTTGTTTGGTAATTATATTTCCACCACGTTCTTCGTAATGGTATTCAAAAATATGGGTCTCAACAATGGCATCCACAGGACACACTTCTTCACAGAAGCCACAATAAATACATTTGAAAAAATCAATATCATATTTTGTGGTTCGACGTGTACCATCGGCACGTTCTTCTGATTCAATATCAATCGCCAACGCAGGACAGACGGCTTCACATAATTTACAAGCTATACAACGTTCTTGACCATTGGGATAACGGCGTAGCGCATGATGTCCACGAAAACGCGGTGACATCGGTGTTTTTTGCTCTGGGTACTGAATCGTGATTTTACGTTTAAATAAGTATTTACCCGTTACACCCAAACCTTGAAATAATTCAAACAGCGTAAATGATTTGATGAAATGTTTAATGCTTCTAATCATGTTTATATCCTAGAGCCATGGCTTCCACCCTAACGCGATTGCAACACCTTCTCCAAATATCCAAACCAATGTAACGGGGATTAAAATTTTCCAACCTAAGCGCATAATCTGGTCATAACGATAACGCGGGAATGTGGCACGGAACCAGAGGTAACAGAATAAAAAGAAAAATGACTTAATAAATAACCAATGGAATCCATCACCAAGAATTGCACCCAATACAGGAATATCATCCAAGGCATGTCCGAAAGGTGACAACCAACCACCCATGAATAACAAGGCTGTTAAAGTTGAAACAAGAATCATGCTGGCATATTCTGCCAAGAAGAATAAGGCAAATGCCATGCCTGAATATTCCACATGGAAGCCCGCAACAATCTCAGACTCACCCTCTGCCACATCGAATGGCGCACGGTTTGTTTCTGCCACACCAGATATAAAGAAAACCAGCAACAAACCAATTAATGGCCATGCAAACCAGTTTTGAATACCACCATCTTGCGCACGAACAATCTCGCTCAGATTCATACTACCTGCTGCCATTAATACGCCTACTAGCGCAAAACCCATCGCAATTTCGTAAGAAACCACCTGCGCACCCACACGTAGCGAACTTAAAATAGCGTATTTAGAATTTGATGCCCAACCGGCTAAAATTATCCCGAATACATCCAACGAAGTGATTGCTAGTACTAATAACACACCTGCATTCACATCAGCCAATACACCACCATCCCAGAAAGGAATCACTGCCCAGACCGCTAGTGCGGGGGCTAAAGCAAGCATTGGCGCAATAAAGAAGACAATCGTAGTGGCTTTTGTAGGAGAGATAATCTCCTTAAACATCAGCTTAACTGTATCTGCAATCGGTTGTAACCAACCTTTTGGACCCACACGATTTGGCCCCATGCGTACCTGCATATAACCAATTATTTTACGCTCGGCAAATGTAGTGTAAGCAACGGCTAAAATTAACGGTAACAGAATCGCGATGATTTTCATCATTATTATGATTAAGGTCGTTACACCATCCCAACCATCTGGAAGGATACCATTTAAAAATGTCGCTACTGTTTCCATCACGTCGTTATTTCCACGGAGCCGAATGCAGAACCCAGTATACTACTTGGTTCTGTTCCTGATGCTAATAAAGCACAACCATCAGGGATTGCGTCATTAAGCTTTAAAGGCATTGAAATACTTGTAGCACCTTGCGCGACTTCGACCGTTTGATCATCATCCAAAGCATCTTGCAAACCCAAACGAATTATTTCAGCTGAATTGAGTTGAACAGCATTTTGTTGTAGTGAACTTTTTTGTAAAGATGTTGCACGGCGCACCAAAGAATCAGCACCAAACTCTGCAACCTCACCAATGCGTTGAAGAATACTATCTGTTATAACCAGCTTATCCAGACTCGTATAAATGCCTGTCACTTCAAAGCTATTATCAACTGCCGCTACAGCATCACAAGCAACTTTTAACTCATCACGCACATCGCTTGATGCCACATAATCAAAACCTTGAACGCCTAACACATTACCTAAAACACGTAGTATTTTCCATGCTGGCCGTGCTTCTTCATAGCTTTTTGTTGATGCATTAAAGCTTTGCCAATTACCTTCGACGTTCACAAATGTTCCGGATGTTTCACTAAAAGCTGCGCTCGGTAAAATAATATCAGCATGTTCCAACATATTACCGCTTAAATAGGGTGATATTGAAATGACACAATCGGCCTCTTCCATTTGCTTGCAAGCTTGCTTTGGATTATCGCAATCAAAAGCAGGCTCCACATCCAACAAGATAAATGTTTTCATCAACTTATCAAACATTTGCTCTGTATTTTTACCACCCTCTTCCAACACCGCGCCTGCATGCTGACGATGAGGAATTGCACCTGCCAACCAAGCACCCGCTGTATTGGCAGATTCAGCAAGATAACCTAAAGTCGCACCTGTATTTTCAGAAATCACCGAAGCCAAAGCACGTAAGGTTGAATAAGCGGGGTGTTGAACGGCGATATTACCTAAAAAGACTACCGTATCTTTACCTTTCTTAAGGGCTTTAGAGATAGCTTTAGCCTCTTTGCTTACAACTACCTCTTCAAGTAAATCACTCATCCCAGCAGGAATAGCCGTCTTACTGATAGCGAAACTTTCTTTGGCTATACCTGCTAAAGTTTCAACCATCATCAACGGATCAGTGACTATTTGTTTTGCCACATCATAATTAAACTCAAGCGTTCGTGGGTTCACACAAAATATCTGTGCATTATTGTTAATCACTGCATTACGGATACGATGATTAATCATCGGTTGTTCTTTGCGTACATCCGAGCCAATTAATAACACGGCTTTTTGATCTTCAATATCAGTCAACGTCATACCTAACCAAGGAAACAAACCCATGGATTCCTGATGATTAAAATCAGTTTGACGCAGACGATGGTCAATATTATTAACACCCACTGCACGCATTGCTTTTTGTAATAAATATAACTCTTCAAGAGTTGCACGAGGTGATGCTAGCACACCGACTTCTTCAGGGTGCGTACCTTGTATTTTTTCAGCGACTGTATTCAGCGCCTCTTCCCATGTGACTCTTTTCCAGTTCCCATCTTGCTTAATCATGGGTACTTCGGCGCGATCCTTAGAATAAACACCTTGATAACTAAAACGGTCTCGATCTGAAATCCAACATTCATTAATCGTGTCATTATCACCTGCAACAACACGCACCAACTTCTGCTTAAAACTATGCAAGTTCACATGTGAACCTACAGAATCATGCGAGGCAACAGCAGGTGATTGCACCATCTCCCACGCGCGTGATGTAAAACGCGATGGCTTCGCGGTAAGTGCGCCAACAGGACAAATATCAATGATATTGCCAGACAATTCTGAACTTAATGCACCTTCTACAAAGGTACCAATTTCCATGCGATCACCACGACCCATTGCGCCTAACTCGCGCATACCCGCGACCTCTTCACCAAAACGTACGCAACGTGTACACTGGATACAGCGAGTTAATTCTGTAGAAACAAGCTCGCCAATATCTTTATCAACAACGACACGCTTTATTTCTTGGAAGCTTGACGAAGAGCCGCCATGAGCAACTGACAAATCTTGTAACTCACACTCGCCGCCTTGATCACAAATAGGGCAATCTAAAGGGTGATTGATGAGTAAAAACTCCATTGTATCTTTTTGAGCGGTGAGTGCTTTTTCTGACTTTGTCCAAACAACCATGCCTTCTGAAACAGGCGTTGCGCAGGCAGGCATTGGCTTGGGTGCTTTCTCGACTTCAACCAAACACATTCGGCAGTTGGCTGCTACGGTGAGTTTTTTATGATAACAAAAACGGGGAATATGAATCCCGATTTCATCCGCAATCTCAATCAACATAGCGCCCGGTTTAACGTCTAACTCTTTGTCATCTACCGTGATCTTTATTGTTTCAATTTTCACTTTAGCGTCGCTCATTTCACATCCACCATTGAGCAACCATGTTCAACATAATAAACAAATTCTTCTCTAAAGTTTTCTATAAAACTCCACACAGGCATCGCCGCAGCTTCACCTAAGGCACAAATGGTGCGACCTTCGATTTTATGCGCAACATCTTCGAGACGATCAATATCTTCCAATGTCCCTTTACCATCTACAATACGCGTTAGCAAACGATACAACCAGCCTGTACCTTCACGACACGGCGTACATTGCCCACAAGATTCTGAAAAATAGAAACGCGATATACGTTGCAATACTTTCACCATATCCGTGGTTTCATCCATCACAATAACTGCACCCGAGCCCAAGTATGAACCTGCTTTCGCAATGGTATCGTAATCCATCGTCAGAGCCATCATTGCGTCACCCGTTAAAACAGGCACGGATGAACCACCAGGAATTACCGCTTTTAGCTTATTGCCATTACGTACACCGCCCGCTAATGCTAGTAGCTCTTTAAAGGGCATCCCCATGGGTATTTCAAAGTTACCGGGGTTATTGAGATGACCCGATACAGAGAACAGCTTCTCTCCACCTGAACCTTCAACACCCATGTCTTTAAACCACTCACCGCCACCGCGCAAAATTGCAGGGATGGATGCTAGACTTTCAGTATTATTTATAGTTGTAGGGCGACCGTATAAACCAAAACTTGCTGGGAATGGTGGCTTAAAACGAGGCTGACCTTTTTTGCCTTCTAAGGACTCAAGTAAAGCGGTTTCTTCACCACATATATAAGCACCTGCACCAAGCGAACCGTGCAAGTCAAAATCTATACCACTACCCAAAATATCTTTGCCTAATAACCCTGCTTCGTAAGCTTCTTTTACTGCTTGCTCAAAACGAATAGAGGGTTCATCTATAAACTCACCGCGCATATAGTTGTAACCAACGGTTGCGCCGATACAGTAACCTGCGATTGCCATACCTTCTACTAAAGCATGTGGATTGAAACGCAGAATATCGCGGTCTTTACACGTGCCGGGCTCAGACTCATCAGAATTACAAACAATGTATTTTTGACCAGGCATATTGCGGGGCATAAAGCTCCACTTTAAACCAGTGGGAAAACCTGCACCACCACGCCCTCTTAGACCAGATTCTTTGACTTCATCAATAATATCATCAACATCAGTTCCGTCTTTAAGAATCTTTTTCCATGACTTGTATCCACCTGTTTTCAGGTAGTTTTCTAATGTATGCGCTTCATCGCCATATTGTTTTGTGGTAAAGCAAACTTGATCAACCATTGTCTGCCTCCTCTTTGTCTAACGCATCTGTTGCTCGACGTTTTGTTAAACAACCATCCAACAGCTCATCAACTTTTTCAGTGGTAAGGTTTTCATGATACACATGATTTAATTGCATCATTGGAGCACCACAACAGGCAGCTAAACACTCTTCTTCAACCTTAAAGAAAAATTCACCATCTGAGGTCGTCTCACCCATTTTGATACCGAGTTTACCTTCAATATGTTCAACAATTTTATCCGATCCATTAAGCATACAAGAAACATTTGTACACACCGCAATCGTATTCTTACCCGCAGCCTTCTCATCCAATTCAAACATGGAATAAAAACTAGCCACTTCGTAGACTGCAATTTTCGGCAAACTCAAATAGTCAGCTACAGCATCCATTTTCTCGGTAGATAAATAATGATCTTCATGCATCACTGCACGCAATGCAGGTAATAAAGCGGATTGAGCACGATCTTTAGGATAGCGTTTTAGCCAGCTATCAATGTCTTCTTGCTCATGCTTAGTTAGGATACTGTTTGTATTCGAGATATGGTTATTAAGCGTAGCCATTATCTATCTACCTCACCAAACACAATATCCATCGTACCAATAATTGTCACCACATCAGCCAACATATGGCCTTTGGTTAATTCATCCATCGCAGACATGTGCGCAAAACCCGGAGCACGTACTTTTAAACGATACGGTTTATTGGCACCATCTGACACGATATAACAACCAAACTCACCTTTAGGATGCTCAATCGCTTGATAAGCCTCACCCTCTGGTAAGCAATAACCTTCCGTTGCTAGTTTAAAGTGATGAATCAACGACTCCATATCACCTTTCATATCTTCACGCTTGGGCTGTGTAATCTTGTGATCTTCATGCATTACAGGACCAGGATTAACACGCAACCAATCCACACACTGTTTAATTATACGATTAGATTGACGCATCTCTTCCATCCGCACCAAGTAGCGATCATAACTATCACCGTTAGTACCGACAGGAATATCAAAGTCCAATTTATCGTACATTGCGTAAGGCTGCTTTTTGCGTAAATCCCACTCAATACCCGAGCCACGTAACATCGCGCCCGTTAATCCTAGTTGTAAAGCACGCTCAGGCGAGACTATACCGATATCAACCAAACGTTGCTTCCAGATACGGTTGTCGGTGAGTAGTGTTTCGTACTCATCGACATATTTTGGGAAACGCTGCGTAAAATCTTCAATAAAATCTAAAACACTTCCGCCACGGTTTTTATTTAAGCGACTAATATCAGCATCGCTATACCATTTTGATTTTTCATGCAATGGCATGGTATCGGGCAAGTCACGATAAACACCACCGGGACGATAATAGGTTGCATGTAAACGCGCACCGGAAACCGCCTCGTAAACATCCATTAAATCTTCACGCTCACGAAAGGCATACAAAAACATCGTCATTGCGCCAACATCTAAACCATGTGCACCAATCCAAAGCAGGTGATTTAAGATACGCGTAATTTCATCAAACATGGTACGGATATACTGCGCACGAACTGGTGCTTCTATACCTAGCATTTTTTCAAGCGCCAGCACATAGCCGTGCTCATTACACATCATAGACACATAGTCGAGGCGATCCATATAACCAATACTTTGATTGTATGGTTTACTTTCCGCTAACTTTTCGGTTCCACGATGGAGCAAACCAATATGCGGATCAGCACGTTGGATTACCTCACCATCCATTTCAAGAATTAGGCGTAATACACCGTGTGCCGCAGGATGAGCAGGGCCAAAATTCAGGGTGAAATTTTTAATCTCAGGCATTATTTACCACCATCACTCGTCACCCTCGCCTGCTATAGAATTGCTTTTAGACGCTCTAGCCTCTCGAATAACACGAGGTACTAAAGTACGATTTTCTATTGAGACTGGCTCATAAATTACACGTTTTTGTTCTTCATCATAACGCATATCGACATGACCGATAAGCGGGAAATCTTTTCGGAATGGATGGCCAATAAATCCGTAGTCGGTAAGAATTCGACGCAAGTCCGGATGATTGTTGAACATGATTCCAAACAAGTCAAAGGCTTCTCGCTCAAACCAATTTGCTACATTCCAAACATCTTCAAGTGAATCCATTATGGGAAATTCATTATCATCGCAGTAAGACTTTATACGAATACGATGATTATTTTTTATGGATAAGAGATGTGTAACCACGGCAAAGCGTTTGCCATCAAATTCTATCTTTTCACTTGTATCATCCGAACCATCAAAAGAAAACTCACGCTTTACACCACGAGAAAAACCGCTTCCTCCTGTATCCCATTCCGATTGACCGTAAGTGAGATAATCAACACCACACACATCAATTAATTGTTCAAAACCCGCCGTAGCATCGTCACGTAAAAAAGTAGCTACTTCGACTAAATACTGAGAACCAACCTCTATAGTTAGTTCTCCTAATTCAATCACAGCTGATTCGACCTTGTCTGCTAACGAAGCCTCTAAATGAGACTTCAATGTATTCAACGCATCACTCATCAAGCAGTATCCTGTCGAGCTATCGTATTGGTATTTTTGATTTTATTTTGCAGTTGGATAATCCCGTACAACAAAGCTTCAGCTGTTGGTGGACAACCAGGAATATAAATATCAACGGGTAGAATTCGATCACAACCACGTACTACGGCATATGAATAATGATAATAACCGCCACCATTTGCACATGAACCCATTGATATTACCCAACGGGGTTCAGCCATTTGGTCATACACTTTTCGAAGTGCCGGCGCCATTTTATTAGTAAGTGTGCCTGCCACAATTAATACGTCAGATTGGCGCGGACTGGGACGAAATAAAATACCAAATCGATCCATATCATAGCGCGACGCGCCTGCTTGCATCATCTCAACTGCACAACATGCAAGCCCGAATGTCACGGGCCACATAGAACCTGTGCGCGCCCAATTAATTAATTTATCAGCTGTTGTAGTAACAAAGCCTTCTTTCAAACGCCCTTCAATTACTCCCATTCAAGCGCACCTTTTTTCCACTCGTAAATAAAACCAATAATAAGAATACCGAGAAATATCCCCATCGAGATCAAACCAAACAAACCAATTTTATCGAGCGTGATTGCCCACGGGAAAAGAAAAGCAATTTCCAAATCAAATATAATAAAGAGAATAGCAACAAGATAGTAGCGCACATCAAACTTCATACGCGCATCATCAAAGGCTTCAAAGCCACATTCGAAAGGAGAGTCTTTAGCAGCGTCAGGACGGCGTGGGGAGAGCAAACTACCTAGAATTAGCATGACAATCGCCATTGCAAATCCTACTCCTAGAAAAACCAGAACTGGCAGATATTCTGCTAGCATACACTCTCCATTGTTTGGGCTTGAGGAAAATCTTAATTAAATCGTGTAAGTTATTAGCGGGCACACAATTCAATTCGTTATGGATACTACACTTTTTTGTCTTTTTCACAAATAACTTTACTAGTTATTTTGGGTTTTTCTGACTTGTACCCTCATTAAATATTTGTATGTACATGTAATAGCTTAACTAATAAGCAAAGAACAAAGCACTCAACCTGACCACCTATCGTACTCATTAGCGACAATGCATTGGCTGAAGAACAACAGAGTTGCTATAAAAAAAGTGCCATTATTACCAGCAATATAAAATTCGTCTCTCAGCAAGTAAAAACGATGCCTTTGAAAATAATAGAAACACCTCTTTGCCAATACATAGATAAAACAATTATAGCTTTCATAGTCTTAAATAGCGTAACAAGAACAGCAAAAATCAATGGATTTTATGAACTTAAGTTTCATGCTACATCATGGTAGTTGAAGCACCATCTAATAACTAAAGATAAAAGCTTGGAATACGAAGGCTTTTAAAGCCATTAATAAACAAACCAAAAATAAAAAGTGCTTATAAAATAAGCAAAAGTAACCGAATAGTAATGCAAGTAATACCTACATTAGGTATCATCTGAGCAATTATTATACGAATCATGGGTACGCATAAATGTTGTCATCGACATTATCAGCATTACTAAAGCAAACAACAA
>JAZGFW010000137.1:0-6066 GCA_036479895.1 Cocleimonas sp.
TCAATATCCTCAAATCATTTGGCCGCTTAAAAAAGCGTGGTCCTTTTGATTTGCTTATCTGCGACCCACCTACTTTTCAAAAAGGTAGCGTGAATATTATCAAAGACTACCCTAAAATCATGAAACGGTTAAATGAGTTTATGGCACCTGAAAGTACACTTCTGCTGTGCTTAAATGCACCTGAGCTTAGTGCTGACTTTTTAATTGATAATATGTTAAAGCTTGCCCCTAATTATGAATTTATTGAGAGTATTTCAACACCGAAAGTATTTATAGAAGCAGAGGATAAAGGCTTGATTGTACTCGTATTTAAGAGCCATCAAAAACCCTTAATAGCCTGACAATTCCAACAATCTTTAAACTGAGGCGCATGCTCTTCCCCACAGTTTTTACAGATCCAAGCATCGCCTTCGATAACAGACTTTTCATAGTCTGAAATGATTTCTTTAGCCCACTTTTCATGTAAGCTATCTCTCACCCAGAGTTCAGGCCAGACTTCTCCCATAGGTATATCGCCCGCGATAGACAAGAGGCGATCATTCTTTATGAGGCAGTCTATCTCCTGCGCTTCAAGCAAGTTTTTTAAATGAAAAAGATAAATCCGGTCTTCTGATGTATGAATTTTCTTCAATTTATTAATTAACTAAACGTCTAACTAAAAATAGCTTTCAATATATAGAAGAAAATAACCGAAAGAATCGCACCTGCTGGTAATGTTATCACCCATGACATAAAGATATTTCGGACAACACGCATATCAATTGCGGCAATACCACGTGCCAGTCCAACACCCAGTATCGCACCTACCAAGGTTTGCGTGGTAGAAACAGGAAGTCCTGTATAAGACGCTAATACTACAGTTGTTGCGGCCGCTATTTCAGCAGAAAATCCACGTGTAGGTGTAAGCTCAGTAATATTTTTACCCACTGTAGCCATGACCTTATAACCTAAAGTAGCCAAACCAATAACAATACCGATACCACCCACTAATAATACCCAACCTGGTAGCGTTGACTTTGCTGCTACGGTACCACTTTGAGCAATACTAATAACCGCGGCCATTGGGCCAACGGCATTTGCAACATCGTTTGAACCATGAGCAAATGCCATTGCTGATGCAGTAAATACCATCAATACCGCAAATATTTTTTCTACATTGGCAAAGTGAGAACGTACCTCCTTACTTTCATCAAACTTAACGCGACTTATTAAATAAGCGCCAATAACTGCAATCACCACGCCCATAATACCAGCATAGACAAACTCCATACCGCCGGTCACATCAAGTCCAATATGCTTTAAACCCTTTTTAATGGTTACCAATGCAATGATAAAACCGACCATAAACAAATACATAGGGCCATATTTTTTAGCATTTTCTAAAGGATTTTGAGTATTCATCACCAACCTTTGAATACTGCTAAAGACGGCATAAGCGATGGTTCCTGCCAATAAAGGTGAAACAA
Organism: Cocleimonas sp.; assembly: GCA_036479895.1. Taxonomy (GTDB): domain Bacteria; phylum Pseudomonadota; class Gammaproteobacteria; order Thiotrichales; family Thiotrichaceae; genus Cocleimonas. The sequence continues at coordinate 1,467 of JAZGFW010000137.1, forward strand.
TCCAACTCATGACAATAGTACCGACCTTACCCCAACTTACCGCATCAACACTAACACCGACAGCGGCAAAACCGATGACAGCGCCGACGATACTGTGTGTTGTTGAAACGGGCCAACCTTTCATTGATGCAATTAATAGCCACGTGCCAGCCGCCAATAACGAAGCAAGCATTCCCCAAATTAATAAATCAGGGTTGCCTTCAAATGCATTTAAATCAACAATGCCTTTACGAATCGTTTTAGTTACAGAGCCACCCGCAAGATAAGCCCCTGCAAACTCAAAAATAGCGGCTAAGATAATGGCTTGCTTAATAGTAATAGCTTTTGAACCTACTGATGTAGCCATAGCATTAGCTACATCATTCGCACCAATACCCCACGCCATAAAGATGCCAAAAACGGCAGCAAGGGTAATGTAGATCATCGCTGTATCTTGGAAAAAATCCATACTGAAATCCTCTTATCGCGCTAGCATGAGTGAAAGACGGCTACCAACGCGTTCAGCGTTATCGGCAACATTACCTACCCAATCAATAAGCCGGTAGGTAAAGATAACATCAACAGGACCAAGACTATCTTCCAGCTTAAATAATGTCTGACGTAAATCTCCTTGCATCACATCGGTTTCACTTTCAATATCACCCAGCTCGCTGATCATTTTTTCTACCAGGTCGACCTCTAAACCACGAAAGCCCGTTTCAACCAATTCATCAAGTTCATTAATCGTGTCTAATGCTTGTCTAACGGTATCAACGCAACGCTGGGTATAAATCAGAAAAGGAGCATGCATCTCTTTAGGGATCTGCATGTTACGCCCAACAATCAACGAAGCGACATCTTTTGCCTGATTGGCAATAATATCCTGACGAAGTAGAACATCTAAAACATCACGCCTATCTACTGGCATAAATAAGCCTTTAGGTAAATGATTACGCAACTCCTTTTTCATTTCATCTGCATCATGCTCTCCCTTAACAATCTCTTCTTGGGCAGCTAAAACCTTGGCTCGATTAGATTCAGTCATACCTTCAATAAGCGGGACTAAGTGTTTGATTCCACGATAAACACGATACATGTGTTCTTGAAGCGGAGTAATTGGGGAATGACCAAAAAGGCCTGATAGATAACTTGTTGCAACCATAATAAGCACCGTTAAGGGTTAGCGATGCGCGCATTTTATGATTTAAGAAAAGACTAGTAAAGGGCTATTTATAAAACAACTAAGACAAAAAGTATAAACCCTTGATCTACATTAAATAAATCAAGGGTCTATTATTAAGTCTCTGATTATTTTAGCCTACTAAAATGGTTAAATTTTAATGATACTCAAGCAGAGACTCCTTAAGGAGTACAGTAAAGAGACCTTTGCATGAATCAGGTGACGAGAAAAAATGACTAATTTTTCACCACTGACCTGTGCAAAGGTTTCAGTAAATAACTAAGACATTTTCAGCATCAGCTTATTCAACTTACTAACAAATCCGGCAGGATCTTCAAGCTGACCACCTTCTGCGAGTAAAGCTTGATCGAATAAAATATCTGCCCAATCAGCAAACTGCTCATCATCCGTTTCTGCTTCCATACGCTCTATAAGTGGATGCGAAGGATTAATCTCAAGTACGGGCTTATTTACAGGCATATCATGCCCCGCCTGCTTCATGAGGTTTTGCATATATAGTGCCATGTCTTGCTCATTTAAAACAATACACGAAGGTGATGAAGTGAGACGATGAGACACACGTACCTCTTCAACCTTATCACCTAATACTTCTTTTAAGTGCTTGATTACACTTCCTGCTTTCTCTTCTACTTTTTCTTGTTCTTTCTTATCTTCATCTGATTCAAACTTACTAAGATCTAGCTCACCTTTTGCAACAGACTGTAGCTTTTTACCATCAAACTCTTGCAAACCACTTACCAACCACTCATCCACACGGTCACTCAACAATAATACTTCGATACCTTTTTTGCGGAATATTTCAAGGTGCGGGCTGTTTTTAGCCGCGGCAAATGTCTCAGCCGTAATGTAAAAAATCTCTTCCTGCTCATCTTTCATACGAGCAATGTAATCTTCCAGTGTTACTGTTTGTTCTTCGCTATCAGACTCAGTTGATGAGAATCGTAGTAACTTGGCGATTTGTTCTTTATTCGCCATATCTTCGCCAGGCCCTTCTTTAATCACCTTGCCAAACTCATTCCAAAACTTCTGATAATCATCCTTCTCATTCTTTGCCATTTTGTCGAGCAAACCTAAAACCTTTTTAACCGAGGCTTTACGCATAGAATCAACCACGCGGTTAGTTTGCAAGATTTCACGAGAAACGTTTAAAGGAAGGTCATTAGAATCAATTACTCCACGTACAAAACGCAAGTAATTTGGCATTAAGTGCTTTGTGTCATCCATAATAAATACACGCTGCACATACAACTTAATGCCGTTCTTTTGCTCTGGCTCCCACAAGTCAAACTGTGCTTTGGAAGGCACATACAAGAGTGACTTATATTCTAAGTTACCTTCCACATGGTTATGACTCCACGTTAATGGATTTTCCCAGTCATGAGAAATATGTTTATAAAACTCTTGATAATCTTCCTCTTTCAAACTGCTTTTAGGCTCTGTCCAAAGCGCATTAGCTTTGTTTACAACTTCCCATTCTTCAGTTAGCTTTCCTTCTTCATCCGATTTAAGCATTTTAACGGGCAATGGAATATGGTCTGAGTACGTTGAAATAACATTACGAAGTCGGTAAGCATCTGCAAATTCTTTTTCTTTTTCTTTTAGGTGTAATACAATTTCCGTTCCATGCGTTTCTTTTTTAGACTCTTCTAAGGTAAAGCCGTTCTCACCGTTTGACTCCCAAATAACCGCTTGGTCAGCTTTATCACCAGCACGGCGCGTGGTTAAAGTCACTTTGTCTGCCACAATAAAAGCAGAATAAAAACCCACACCAAACTGACCGATCAAATTAGAATCTTTGGCTGCATCACCTGTCATTTTTGAAAGAAACTCTTTAGTACCTGATTTAGCGATTGTGCCGATATTCTCAATAACCTCATCACGGTTCATACCGATACCGTTATCACGCAAAGTGACTGTATTCGCATCTGCATCAAACTCAACTTCAATACGCAGGTCAGAGTCTCCCTCATATAAAGCATCGTTTGAAATTGCCTCAAAACGCAGCTTGTCACATGCATCTGATGCGTTCGAGATAAGCTCTCGCACAAAGATTTCTTTATTTGAATAAAGTGAGTGAATCATCAATTGTAATAATTGATTAACCTCTGTTTGAAACTCCATATTTTGTTTTTTACTGCCTGTCTTTTTTGTTTTTGCGTTTGCCATGTTAAATCCTATAAGCTAAAAATTTCGTTGCGGTATTTATTGCGATAACAGTATGGTCAGTAATAATATTTTCAAGAGAAAAGTTGAACTGAATTAGTGTAGAATCGGTCTTAGTAAATCATAAGATAAAAAGGGTGAAGTAATGAGGCGTAGACGCAAAGGAAGAATGAGTCAATTATTAAAGGGCTTATTCATAGGTTTAACCTTACTTGTTGCCATTATTGCTACAACCAATCTTCTAGATAAAGGCAAAAATAAAAGCCTAGAAACTCCCCAAGCTGCCGACAATACTGAAATACCTGCGCCTGCCATTAATGTCATTGCAGAAGATAATAAACTTTCTACCGATGCTGATAGCAACACTACAAGCACAACCGATAACCCCGTAACACCTGAAACCAAAACAGATACCTATAAACCTGCCTTAGAAGGCGAACAAACACCTGAAGAAATTGCAGACAAAATTAAGGCCGAGCAAGAAAAATCAATTCAATATGGTTTTTTAAAAGCTACCGCCATTAACCCTAAAAACGAACAATCATTAAAAGCTAACTTCACCATTTTTAATGATAAAAATATCAAGGTTCTTGAAGGGGATAGTACCAATAACCCTTCCTTCAAACTTCCTGTTGGCCGATATCGGGTTGTAGCCACACTCTTAAACTCAAAGAACCAAGAAACCAAGGCTGAGAGCACCCAAAATATAATTATCAGAGATGAAGAAATCACAAGAAAGACCTTCAAAGTGTCTCCTCCTGTTAGCATTGGCGTCTTACAAGTGTCTGCAATTAATGCTAGAAACAAACAAATCATGCGCGCTAACTTTACAGTACAAAAAGAAAATGGAGAAGTAGTAGCCACACGAAATAATGTCGCTAACACATTGTTTAAACTAGAGTCTGGAAGCTATAAAGTTACCGTTAGAAGCGGTGGAAACACAGATTCACGCACCGTTGATATTGATGCCGGCGGGTCAACAAAAGAAATATTCAAGCTCCAAGAGTCATCCAAGCAAGGGAAGTTATTAGTCCGTGCCTTTGAATCATCATCGGATAAAAAGGTCAATATTGATATTAAAATTACCAATGCTCGAGATGAGGTTATGCAAAATTTAACCTCCGTAAATCAAACAGAAATTTCTCTTCCTCTTGGCAACTATACGATCAATGTGTCTACAGATTATGCTCAAGCCAATAAAAATATTACAATTTTTGCAGGTAAAACGGTTAATGAGGTTTTTCGTTTTGACCCGCC
>JAZGFW010000138.1:0-2198 GCA_036479895.1 Cocleimonas sp.
AGTGTCAGTTCAGTCCTTTTAGTTGGATTCGGCTTGTATGATGTTTTAAGGCGTGTATCGATGGCTGGCTGTCGGCGGCTTCTCAGGTTGTGCGGGTGTGGTCTGAAACAGATCACAACCAACAGCAGTATCTATTCCTTTATATAATGTAATATTTCTCAGTACGTAGCAAGTAAAATATATTTTAGCTTTCTCTTGAATAATACTTCAGATGGAAGTTGTCGTAATTTCTGAGGAAATGAATTCCATAGGATTGGACCTGCATAACTTACTGTAAATTTTCTGCAGTTAGTTCTCACATTTGGTATAAGATAACCGTTTTTATTTCTAGTGTTATGGCTATGAATATTTTCATTAGTGACGAACATATGTGGAATCGCACTTGGTAGTTTATTATACTTTAGTTTGTACATAAATGTACCTAATTGAAATTTCATTATGTCATCAAGTTTTAGCAACTTCAGGTTCAAAAATAGCTTACTGGAATGGGCAAGATAATCTGCATTTGATATGATTCGTATAGCTTTCTTTTGTAATAGCCTTAGCTTTTGTAAATGTGAGTAATATGAATTTGCCCATAATAATGTGCAGTATTGTAGGTGCGATAATATTAAAGAATGGTATAACATTTTCAATACATAAGCCGGAACAAAATATCGTAACTTTTGAAGAATGCCAACATTTCTTGCAATTATATTGCATAGATGGGAGATGTGCGTCGCCCAGTTTAGATGCTCCTCGATAATAATACCTAGAAACTTGGTTTTATGCACTTGCTGTATGTTGTTTCCGTCAATTGTTATATTGGTGACGTTCTTATTATAAGATTTGCCTCTTGATGTAAAAATCATGTAGTTTGTTTTGTTTATGTTGAGAACTAATTTGTTTGTTGCTAACCAGGTAGATATTCTAATTAATTCATCATTAGTCTCTTTAATTAAATATTCAAAATTGTCATGTGTATGAATTAAACTAGTGTCATCAGCAAATAGGTTTATTTTGAATATATTCGATACTTTTGTGATATCGTTTACGTACAAAATGAACAGTAGTGGTCCTAATATGGATCCTTGAGGGACCCCACAAGTCACTTTCATGGACACTGAAGTAGTATTATTGTATGACACAAACTGTTTCCTATCATTTAAATAATGTTTGAACCAATTCAGTGTGACGCCTCTTACACCATAACGACATAATTTATCCAATAGTATGGTATGATCAATCGTATCAAAAGCTTTTGATAAATCAAGAAAGATTCCTATACTGTAATTTCCTTCGTCAATGTTTTTTGATATGTTGTCCACCAAATCCATTAGTGCTAAAAACGTTGAGTATTTCTTCCTAAAGCCAAACTGATTTGTAGATAGTATGTTGTGTTCGGTCAAAAAGTTATAAAGTCGATTATACATTAATCGCTCTAGTATTTTCGAGAAGACTGGAAGTAGTGATATCGGTCTGTAGTTACTGAACAGGGCAGGATCTTTAGCCTTGTATAGAGGAATAACTTTAGCTATTTTTAGTTTACTAGGGACTATGCCGGTAAGGAAGGATTTGTTAAATATATCAGCTAATTGGTTTACAATCTGCGGAGCGATTTGCTTAACAATGTATGAGTCAATATTGTCGAATCCTGTAGATTTCTTTGACTTGCTATGAAGAATTATATTATTAATTTCTGCCGGGGTGGCAGGTACGCAAAAGAAATTGTCAGGGTTTGATTCAATTAGTTCAGTTGGATCGTTGCCTGTTTGTGGTAAGTTTGCAGCAAGTGTGTTGCCGACAGTTGTAAAATATTTGTTGAAGTTATTTGCTGTCTCTGTTTTGTCAGTGCAGGTCTTTCCATTAGGTGTAATAAATGTATCCGTGACTGTAGTTTTTCTGTTTTTGTTTTTCAGAATTTCGCCTATTGTTTCCCAAGTTTTTTTCCCATTATTTCTATGCATGTCAAATTTTTCTTTGAAGTAATTTTTCTTTGCAATTCTGATTAAGTGGGTTAATTTATTTTTAAAAGTTTTGTAAGTTAACTCGTTTTCTTGTGATGGTGTCTTTTTTAGTTTTTTAAAAAGATTATTCTTCTGCACGCACGATATTAGAATGCCCTTTGTTAGCCATTCACTCTTATCATTAATTTTTCGTTTGACTTTTTTCAATGGTAAACATTTGTTAATCAATGATGTCAATATACTTAAAAACGT
>JAZGFW010000139.1:0-4450 GCA_036479895.1 Cocleimonas sp.
CAGTATCTGATAAACCAGAAAGTGGCTTAATAATCACGTTCCCAAAAGTAACATCTGTATTATAAGCAACCAGTAAAACCGATCCATCTCGCGTTGGAACATCTGCATTAACATTCCAGGCAACGGGCTCAACTTCATTTTGCGGCCACAATTTAACACTAAACCGACTCTTCCCATTTCCCAGTGGCTTGGAAGAAGATTTCAGTAGATAAGTGACATTTTTAGAAATTGATACAGATTGTTGTGGATCAGGTGTTTCTATGACCTCCCAGCCAGCCAGCCCTCCGTATGTTAAAATTTCCAGCGTAGGATTATAAATGGGTCCACGAATCCAGGCCAATGCCTGTAATGGCCATTCTATTTTTGGAGACCTGACACCTTCATGTCCTTGCCAACCAACAGCAAAACCAATACCAGAAAACCCTGAATGAAGCGTGAAAGGAACTGTCACCTCGTAATCACTTGTCCAGCTCATATCGCCAATTGCAATAGCTCGATCATAACCCGTTTGAACTGTACGAATACCGTCCTCTGTCAGTTTCCATAAACCATCAACAATATGGGCGATATTTTCAATATCCCTAATATTTGTTACCGATCCCCAATTAGCTGTATAAGGCAGTGGCCAATAGTGACTGGGATCATAATTGATAGTCACAATTTTTCTTGTCAGCTGATCATGACTATCTTTAGCCTTAATTTCAATTTGATTAAACCCCACATTCAAATCAGTGTGATCAATTTCAATATTAAAATCTCCAGCTTCCTGTAATCGACGAGAATCAGATCCAAAATTCAACGTTGTCTCTGCCCCTGAATTACCATTAATCGTATAAGTCAAAGTAGATAAATTTATATCCGTAGACACATTCCCTAAAATATTAATCCATTTTTGTGAGATACCAAGCTGAACAGAAGATGGCTGGGCATATCCATACCAGGTACTAATAACTGGCGGAGATGCTTTAGCTGCTCGAGGAATAATCCAGGTATCGCTGTCAACAATAGGTTCGTCCAGATCCATAAAATAATCCACACTGGATATAAAATCAGGATTTGCCCCTATTGTTCCGGCGAAAACCCCAACTTCTGTAACAGCTAGGCTTTGGGTAAAAATAACAGCATCTGTCCATCTCGATCCATCATTAGAATAACGAAACGTCCAATCATCCCCAGAGCGAATAACTTGTCGATAGTTTGGAGAACTGGAAAGTGCTATAGACTTATAAGTCGTCACTGTACCCGATGTACTGTCAACATGTGCTATGAATAAATGAACACCTGAAATATTATAAAAAACATCAAAACGCAGAAAAATATTATTGCTTTGTTGAACAATAATGCCTTGCAACTGATGTTTGACTTTAGGAACTGTCTCAAACTTTACTTCAAACTTAAAATCACTATCAGCTACGGTCTGTAATAATCGAGGAGCTTTATTACTATTTGCTGTTTTCCATAAATCATGGGTTAATCCTTTAGGCACCTTGATTAAAGCATTTGTCCCATCAAAAATTAATTTAGATTCTCCAGGGTCATTATCATTACCCGTCGTGTCATAAGGGTCATAAAAACGCCAGACAGGATTAGGCTCTGTCGTTGCTGCATTAAAATCATCTGAACGTAAAGCAGATGCTTCTGCAATAGGCGATAAAATAAATATAATCGCTGTCAATATAACCTTGTTCCAAAAAACCCAGTCTCTAACTTGCGAACTCATTACATGCACCTTATTTTAAATTTAAGATAAGTTATATTCATAACCTATGGAGTTAGTCTATTTCTACTCCTCAAACCCACCTATGAGATATATCATAGTAATAATACATTTCATACTGTTGTAAATATTATATACTTGTTGTATAAATTATACACCCCATGTATAGATATATTTCAGCACTTTATCGTTTATTCCTATTAAAGAGTATTAGCTATCTCCTCCCCTCTGAATAATACGATATCTCTATCATATTTAAATAAAAAAAGGTACGCTGTTAAAAAAAACCTTTTTTTGTAAGCTCCCCTCTTTCCCTGAGCCATATCAAATATTCCATCATAAAAACACATCAATAATGAATATATTTCTGACACATTTTACATTTTCTCTTTTGTTGTTAGCTCTTCCTCTCTCGGCTCAAGAAAATCAAGTCATTTTTTCTCACATCAGCTCTGCAGACAAAACTTGCTCTACACCTAATAAGCATCTTCCCTGCCCTACATTATCGGGTACTGAACAAACAGCGAGTCTTATATTAGATATTAACGGCGATGGAAAAAATGATTTTGTAATTGCTGACAGATCAACATTACCAAGTATTGTCTGGTTTGAGCGTATTAATAAGGGATGGGATCGGCATATTATTGATAATAACCCTCTAGAAATAGAAGCAGGTGGAGATTTTTATGATATTGACGGTGATGGTGACCTGGATATTTCTTTCGGCGGTGATTACTCCACTAATAAAATATGGTGGTGGGAAAATCCCTCACCACATTTTAACGCACCATGGATTCGCCGAATCATTAAAAATGATGGATCAAATATGCATCATGATCAACAATTTGGTGATTTTGATGGTGATGGAAAAACAGAGCTTATTTTTTGGAATCAGAAAGAAAAAAAACTGTTTCTGGCAGACATACCAGAAAATCCCAAAACCAGCAGTTCCTGGTCAAAAAAATCGATTTTTACGGCTTCAAGCAAAAAATTCGAAGGCATTGCTAAAGCAGATATTAATGAAGATGGAAAACTTGATATAGTTGCTGCTGGCCGCTGGTTTAAACATAACGGTGATAATACCTTTAAAACTAACATAATTGATGACTCTATGTCATTCACACGTGCAGCTGCTGGACAGCTTATCAAAGGTGGATGGGCAGAAACGGTCTTTGTCTGCGGTGATTGTGATGGTCCACTAAAAATGTATGTGTATAAAAAAGGAGACTGGTCAGAAAAAATACTGATAGACAATGTTATTCATGGTCACTCACTCCAATTGACTGATATGAATAACGATAGCAACCTTGATATATTTGTCGCTGAAATGAGACATGATGGTAAAAACCCTGAAGCAAGCATTAAAATCCTTTATGGTGATGGTAAAGGAGCTTTTGAAATACAAGAAATTGGTAAAGGAATGGGGAATCATGAATCACGAGTTGCCGACCTGGATGGTGATGGCGATATCGATATTCTTTCAAAACCCTATAATTGGGAGACACCTCGTATTGATATCTGGCTTAATCAAAGCAAATCTGGCAGCACCACACTACCACTCAACAAATGGCAGCGCCATTTAATTGGCACACTTAATAATCAAGGAACACATATCGTTTATGGTGATTTTGATAATGACGGAAAAACAGACATTGCAGCAGCCGATAGCTGGTTTAAAAATCCAGGAAAAACCGGCAATCCATGGCAAAAAAAAGCCATAGGTAAGCCACTGCACAATGTTGCCATTGCTCAGGATTTCAATAACGATGGAAAAGTTGATCTATTTGGCACGGAAGGCATTGCCTCCAAAGCTAATAACAGCCTCGTCTGGGCTGAAAACAAAGGCTCTGAATTTAAAGTTCATAGCAATATTGAGATAGGTGGTACAGGAGACTTTTTACAAGGGATAGATTTTCTAACGGCCAGTCAACAAGTGATTCTTTCCTGGCATAATGCGGGAGGTGGATTGCATGCAGTACAAATCCCGACTAAACCAGAAATACAACAATGGCCTTTTACAACCCTATCAACAGTAACACAAAGTGAAGATTTGTCCGTTGGAGACATTGATAATGATGGGGATGAGGATATTCTTCAAGGGACTCAGTATTTGAGAAATAATGGCGACACATTTGATAGGGTATCCATTGGAACAGTCTCTGATCTTGATGCAGATGCCACACCTGATCGAAATAATTTAGTAGATATTAATGGTGATGGTCAATTAGATGCCGTTGTTGCTTTAGAGAAAGGCAGCCATCTTTTATGGTTTGAACAAAAAAGCCCGACACAATGGGATCGTCATATTATTACTGATGATTTAATGGGACAGGGATTTAGCATGGATGTTGCCGACTTTGATAAAGACGGAGATCCAGATATTGTCGTTGGGGAACATCGAGGAAACCCTAATAACCGAGTAATTATTTTTGAAAACAAAAATAAGGGTCAATTATGGAATAAAATTGTTATTGATTCAGGAAGCTCAAAAGAAATCGACCATCATGACGGCACACAAGTCGTTGATATTGATCATGATGATGATTTAGATATTATTTCTATTGGTTGGTATAACAAAAAAGTCTGGATTTTTGAAAATACAGCCAATCCATAATTATAATTGTCGTTATTAATATACTTCGACAACTTATTATTCAAGACGAATAATAAGTTGTCGAAGATGATCTTGATGCTTTATCTAACTAATTCAAAAACTTCAGAATTAGTCATTGG
>JAZGFW010000140.1:0-3529 GCA_036479895.1 Cocleimonas sp.
TTGATAAATATCAAAATCAATGTTTTTATGCAATATTTTTTTTGTGTAATATTTAGCGCTTAGCTTTCTTGGTATACTCTTTTTGTGAACGAACCTCATACTCAAAAACAGAACAAAAATGTAGATAGCAAAGTAGTACGTGTTGCAATTCAACGTCCTCTTTATAGATTATTAGATTACCTGTGTGAAATCACCCCGTTTCCTCAAGTGGGCTGTCGGGTGCGTGTGCCTTTAGGTAATTCTGTAATCACAGCTTTGGTAGTTGAAGCTCATATTGAAAGTGAGTTTGATAAGTTAAAAACAGTTATTGAGGTTCTGGATGATAGGCCTCTGCTTGATTCATCTATGCTGGAGCTACTCACTTGGGCAAGTCGTTACTATTGCTACCCAGTAGGTGAGGTGCTTTTCCATGCCTTGCCGATTGCCTTGCGCAAAGGAAAGCCTCTTCCAAAATTACAGTTATGGAAAGCTAGCGAGCAGGGTCAAAAACTCTCTGATAGTGAACTAAAACGTGCGCCTAAGCAGCTAACCTTACTACAGCGATTGCAGAAGGCTGAATTTAGTGAAACCCAGCTTCGGGATGACTTTTCGGCAAACTGGCGTAATGCTTTACGTGAATTAAAGAAGAAAGGTTTGGTGGAAAGTCGCGAGATTGATGCGGAGTTAATAACGCAATCTACACTCTCATCTATTCCTAATAAAGGCACCATTGCGCTAAGCGAAGAACAAAAAAATGCTATTCAGCAGATTGAATCTTTATTTTTAGAAGAAAAACTAAGACCTACCTTACTACACGGTATTACGGGAAGCGGAAAAACGGAAGTTTACTTAAGAGCCATTACGACTATTTTAAAAGCTGGCAAACAGGTTTTAGTGTTAGTGCCAGAAATTGGCTTAACTCCCCAGCTTTTATTTCGTTTTAAAGAACACTTCCCTAATCTCAATATTAGTGCAATGCACTCTGGCTTAGCTACGGGCGAGCGCGTTAATATTTGGCAGGGGGCGCGTACAGGTGAGATTAATATTGTGATTGGTACACGCTCGGCAGTGTTTATGGCAATGAAAAACTTGGGCGCTATTCTTATTGATGAAGAGCATGACGCTTCTTTCAAGCAACAAGAAGGGTTTTTATATCAAGGCAGAGATATGGCCGTAAAGCGGGCGCATGACCAAGGTGTGCCTATTTTACTAGGTAGTGCCACACCATCACTAGAATCGTTAGAAAATGTTAAACAAGAACGCTATCACTATCTACGCCTTGGCAGTCGCCCCGGAAAAAGCCAGCGACCAGAAATGGCGTTATTGGATACGCGAGCGTTAGCATTAGAAGCGGGTATCAGTAGTTTATTAATGACAGAGGTGCGTCAACATATCGAGCGTAACAACCAGGTTATGTTGTTTCTTAATAGGCGTGGTTTTGCACCGATATTAATGTGTCCATCCTGTTGTTGGCATGCAGAATGTGAGCATTGTGATATGGGGATGACCTATCATGCCTCGATGGCTAAAGTCATCTGCCATCACTGTGGGATGGAGCAAAAAGCCATGTCTCAGTGTCCTGATTGTGGAAGTTCCAAAATAACCACTCAAGGGCAGGGTACAGAACGAATTGAGCAGGTTTTAAACTCACATTTCCCTGATACTCCCGTTGTGCGTATCGATCGAGATAGCACATCACGCAAAGGCTCCTTAGAAAAAAAATTACAAATCGTACACGCTGGTAAGCCTGTCATTCTAGTTGGCACGCAAATGTTAACAAAGGGGCATGATTTTCCTAATTTAACCTTAGTGGGGATTTTAGATGTAGATCAAGCATTGTTTAGTTTGGATTATCGTGCGCAGGAAAGGTTAGCTCAGCAAGTCGTTCAAGTAGCAGGCCGAGCAGGACGTGGAGAGCAAAAAGGGCGCGTGGTTTTACAAACTTCTCAACCGGAACATCCACTATTATTAAGCCTACTTTCGAAAGGCTATCGTGAGACAGCGACACAATTATTGAACGAAAGAAAAACTTGGCGCTACCCACCTGTAGGCGCACTGGTAATAATTAGAGCGAGTGCAGAAAGCAGTGATGTGGGAATGCAGTTTTTAGCAAAACTAAATAGTAATTTACAAATATTTGTAGAGGCAAATCACAGCACCTTTGAAAATGTGAATATGCTGGGACCAATGCCTTCACCAATAGCTAAAAGAGCGAATCGATACCGTTTTCAGTTTTTAATAATGGCAGACAATAGGTTAGTGCTCCATCGGTTACTTAACCAAGTTCAAGCAGAGTTAAGCAGTTATAGGCGTACTGGGGGTATTCGTTGGGCGATAGATGTTGACCCATCAGACTTCCTATAAATTTTAATCATGTCCGCATTAATAATATCGCTAGGCCGTAAGTATTTTGTTAGAAGTACCTTGTAAGTTACGGTAAATAATGGCAATATCCTTTTTCGCTGTTCTTTATAATAAAATAAATAAGCATGGGGGATTTGTAAAATCTGAACTGAAGCAGGTTACAAATTATTGAATAGCATCAATTGTAGATCCTTATAGGAGAGTATAAGGTCTCAAATATAATAAAAGAGTGGCTGAAATGAAAGATTATAAAAAGACTGAGTCTTTAGATACAGGACTTGTTGGGGGCAGTGGCATCATCTGGATGTTTTCTGGAATTGTTTTAGGGTTAATGGTCGGTATAGGTATGTATTTTCTGTCTAATCAGAATGCGCCTTTACTAACATCGATTTCATCGACAGATTCTGTACAAAATAAAATTACACAGGCTCAAGAAGCTACACCGATTAAAGCAGGTGTAACAAAACCACAACAGGTTAATACTAAACTTCCTGATACATCTACAAATAAATCAAAAAGCTCTGTTCCATTTAGTTATTATGCGGTGTTACCTAATTTAGATGTGCCTGTAAATACAGCAAGACCAATTGAAACACGTGTTGAAGTAATTGCTGAGAAAAACCAAGAAGTGGAGACGGTAGTTGCTAAGCAGGTTGATGTTGAAGAGAAACGGCCGATAGCACGCAAAAGTGGTAATTACCTACTTCAAGTTGCATCTTTTAAACGCAAGAAGATGGCAAACCTTACTCGTGGGCGTTTAGCTAAAAAAGGTGTAAAGGCTTACGTCAAAAAGAGAAAAGTAAAAGGACGTATGTGGTATCGTGTTGTTGCTGGACCTGTAGATCAAGGCAATATTGATAATTGGAAGCATACGGCGGAAAAACTAGGGCATCGTCCAATGGTTATTTCAGTCCGATAAAATAATAATAGATTTTTGGAGAAAAAATGGGAACAGAGGCAGAAAAAGATACGGAAAATGCTGCCTCTAGCTTAATGCAAGGGCAGATTGCCTATTTATATAAAAACAAAATGCTAGGTATTTGGAATAATATTATTCTTGCTAGCTTGTTTCTATTCTTCTTTTGGAATCAGCTTTCGAACCAGCTAATGTCATTGCTGATTTGGTTCGGTTTAATTGTGACTTTAAGCATCGTTCGCTACCTTGCGGGCAAAAATTTTAAAACTC
>JAZGFW010000141.1:0-2496 GCA_036479895.1 Cocleimonas sp.
TCGTTTGAAACCATTTGGTTTTTAGAAGGTTCATTAAGTATCTCTAATTAAGACACGGCTTATTTTTATAATTATTGCCTCTATTTTACTTAATGCCTGATTATATCTAAAGTTTTTTCAGATTAGCTGTCTTCGCTTTGCTTACCTAAGTTTCCACACTATTTGAGCGATCACGCTGAACTGGTACACTAAGTAATTAACTTAGAAGATTGGAGGCAATATGACAGTTGAACGTGCCATTTTAGCAGGCGGTTGTTTTTGGGGGATGCAGGATTTAATCCGAAAGCAAGTAGGCGTAGTTTCGACACGGGTGGGCTATACAGGTGATGAAAACACACCCAATGCGACCTACCCAAACCACGGTACACATGCCGAAGCAATTGAAATTAACTTTAATAATAAGCTCACTAACTACAGAAATATTCTAGCTTACTTTTTTCAGATACATGATCCCTCTACGATAAACCAGCAAGGCAATGACAAAGGGTCGTCTTATCGCTCAGAGATTTTTTATACCAGCGATGAACAAAAAGCTGTTGCACTAAAAACCATTGAAGCGGTAAATACTTCGGGTTTATGGCCAGCACCCGCTGTTACTAAAGTAACAAAAGCGAGTGATTTTTGGCAAGCCGAAGTAGAACATCAAGATTATTTAGAACGTATTCCTAATGGGTATACTTGTCATTATGTGAGAGCTGATTGGATTCTCCCTAAACTCTAACAACAAAAGAGAGGTTTGTTCTAATTATTAATTTCTAGCATGAGTCTGTCGTAGTATAACTTTCGTACTAGACTAGTACCTATAACACATTGCTAAATACTGGGAGAGAGTCGTATGCCAACAGCTGCAGAACTTTTTGTGAAATGTCTTGAAAACGAAGAAGTTGAATATATTTTTGGGATTCCGGGTGAAGAAAATATCGCGGTGATGGATGCGCTACTGGATAGCCCCATTAAGTTTGTGACGACACGTCATGAGCAAGGCGCAGCTTTTATGGCAGATGTTTACGGCAGACTAACAGGAAAAGCAGGGGTTTGTTTGTCAACCTTAGGCCCAGGAGCAACCAACCTCATTACGGGCTTTGCGGATGCGAATATGGATCGTGCACCGATAGTCGCAATTGCTGCTCAGGGTGCTACAACACGCATGCATAAAGAAAGCCACCAGATATTAGATTTGGTGAGTTTGTTTAAACCTATTTCAAAATACAGCGCAGAAATTTTAGATGTGAGCATCATCCCTGAAATTACGCGTAAAGCGTTTAAAGATGCTGAGGCAGAAAAACCCGGTGGTGCGTTTATTAGCTTTCCTGAAAATATTTCAAAAATAGATGTGGATGATACAAATCAACCTTTACACGTTCAATCCCCTATTCCTCCGACTGCCTCTCCACAAAAAATCGCGCAGGCCGCTGAGATAATATCTAATGCAAAAATGCCGATAGTGTTGGCAGGTAATGGTGTGATACGGGGTCGAGCACATCAAAACTTAATTGCCTTTGCCGAAAAACTCAATATCCCTGTGGCACAAACCTTTATGGCAAAGGGGTGCATTCCCTTTTCGCATCCTTTGAGTTTAGGTTCGGTCGGCTTACAAGCGCATGACTTTGTCGCCTGTGGGTTTGATCGTGCCGATGTCATTATTTGTGTCGGTTTTGATATGGTAGAATACCACCCGCATCTGTGGCACCCCACGGCAGATAAGAAAATCATTCATATTGACGAATCCTATGCGGAAGTGGATAAGCACTATATTTTAGCCGCTGGTGTCTTAGGTGAAATTGGTCCATCACTGGACCAAATAGCAAAAATCACCACACCACACAAGGATGAGAGAGAGTCATCACTGCGTGACATGATTATTGCTGAGCTGGATGATTTTAAAGGTGATCAAAGCTTCCCTATAAAACCTCAACGCATATTGGCAGACACCCGCAAAGCGTTAGCTACAGATGACATTTTAATTTCCGATGTGGGCGCACATAAAATGTGGATTGCGCGTTTGTATCGCACCGAAAGACCTAATACTTGCATAATTTCCAATGGTTTCGCTTCAATGGGTATAGGTGTACCGGGTGCGATAGCTGCGAAAATGGTAAACCCTGATAAAAACATCATGACCATCACAGGCGATGCGGGCTTTATGATGAACTCACAAGAAATAGAAACCGCGCTTCGCCATAATATCGCCATCGTGATAATGATTTGGAATGACAGCGAATACGGACTCATTAAATGGCATCAACTACGTCATTATGGACGTGAAAGTAATATCTCATTTAACAATCCTGATTTTGTAATGTATGCAGAATCATTCGGCGCAAAAGGTTATCGTGTTGAAAGTGCCAATGATTTATTACCGACACTAGAAAAGGCCTTTGCAGATAATACGGTGGTGATTGTTGATGTGCCTGTGGATTATTCGGAAAATATGAAATTAACAGAAAAGCTTGGCAATTTGGTATGTCCTATTTAGCCTACCCGATAGTAATAAAT
>JAZGFW010000142.1:0-8796 GCA_036479895.1 Cocleimonas sp.
TTCTTCTAATAATTCTTTATTGTTTTCATAGTCAAAGATACCCCCTCAACGCAACGGTGCGCTGTTGTAAATCTTTAATTTGAGTGTAGATGGGGTTGAGTTCCATGAAACGTATTGCGCCCTTAAATTAGTAGAAACGTCTAATAAAATAGAGGCGCAATGATACATTGAATAGTGTCGAAATAGAAAGCTTGTTTATATCTATTCTTCCCTATTAGAAGAGTAAAAAAGCACCCATGTAGACTAACACGGGCCTTTCTCTTCTATCCTCTAATGAGAAGTTGTAACCCAGGTAGTTTTTTTCGATAGTTTATGTTGCTTGCCACTACTATCCGTAAGTGTTGCGTTCATGCCGAAAGTCCATCTATCTGACACATCTTCACCACAAGTAACAGCGGTGCTGGCTGCAGATGAATTTGCATAAGTACAATTTTGGAAGTCAAAATTGTTATCACTCCAGTAATCCGTTAACTCTTCAATTGAGTCATCTGATGCAATAGTTTTAGGTAGAGGGCTTGAAAAGCTGCTACTACATTTAATATAAGCTTTTCCTCCAGCAGACCAAACCATTGATGTATTACCTTTACTTAAATCATGTGTATACATGTAACCATTTAATGCTGTCCCTTTCGAGTTTGAACAAAACCAGTAGTCCACCACCTTAGCGCCAGTAATATTTAGACTTGAAATATCACTTTTAACTTCAAAGTCTTGTGAAGAATTACAGTTTGCTTTAACGCTTCCTGTTGCTCCAGACTCTGAAATATATACACTATCTTTATCTTCACCCTTAAATGTATTGGTATTTTTACACGATAAGCTTACTGTTTTTGGAAAACTGGATGTGCCACCTGATAATGATCCGCCCGATGTTGTGTTTCCATTACTATCTATTGAAGTACTCTCTCCACCTCCACCACAAGCTGATGTTAAAACAGTAACAGCTGCTAAACTTAGTAAATTTAATCTATTCATAACTAGCTCCTAATTTATATTCAGTACTGGGAATATAGTCCCATGTTTTCATAATTGCAAATTCTAATACTTTCACGGGTAAAATGTAGTCAATAAACTTGACTCTAAACAGACCTTCTCACGATATTTAGAAACAAACGTACTTATAATACCAACGCGTTAGTCTAGCTTTAAGTGGAATATCGTTTTAGTATCAAACTTATCCAATGTATTCTTGTCAGACACACATCTTCTTCTCAATTAATAGAAATCTTTGTATAAGAGGTATGGCAGATTAAGTGCTTGAATTCTCCTGATTCTCCTAAAAACTTGGTAAATAGCCCTGCTATTCACCTCCCTTTAAAAAAGGAATTTGGAAAAATTACGTTATTTTTACTCTCCATTATCTCGTATAAAGTCTCAAATAAAGAAACTTATGAAAAATAGACAATTATTATTAATCAGTACATTTTTATTGCTTTTATTCCCTCTCAGTCTTTCGGCAAAAGCATCATTGCATCAAGTAGACTTTAGCCCGCAAGAGCTAAAAATAATACAAGGACATTATTCCACCATTTATGGCTACCTTTATATTCAAGTCAGAGGCAAGCAGGTTAGTACAAATTTTGATGGAAAGTATATTCAACTCGTTAAAAAATCAAATGGGCGTTTCTACCCTCGTTACAAACTATTAAAGTTAATACCCATAAGTTTAGGTTCTATGTCATTTAGCCTCAATAACAACATCAATAACAACAAAGGTGAAAATCAAATTCTGATGCATCAACGTAACAAGAAGACCCAAACCGTCGCACAAAAGTTTACCGCCTCTGTAGTACCCAACTTATGGAAACAGAGACTCGGAAAATATAAAGCTACCTTGCTTAAAGGAGATTCTAAAATAAAAAAGATTCGACTAGCGATTAAAAGGGGGGTGCTAGTCGCCTATATTAATAAAATTTCTAACCCTTACCCCTTGTTAGCGTTATCCGCATCAAAAATCTTCTCACCCAGTGCTGGGCATAATAGCGATCAACCCATTTCCATTTTAGCTAACAAAACAGGGCTTAACTTAAACTATGCTGACAATAAATTGATCTTGAAAAAATTCTAAGCATTGACCTTAATGAACATTTGGAAGTGACAGAACAATCTAATCTACTCTTTATCAGTTTACTAGAGAGATAATTTTAATCTTCCTATAGAAACTAAAGATGACTTACTTTTATACAAATATTTCCTAATGGAAAGGTATAATTATCAACATGAAACACCTTAAACAATTATATAAGTTATTGCTTTTAACTAGCCTGATTCTATTTTTACCCGCTTGTGGCGGAGGTGGAAATGATGACCCTACTGAAGAAGACATCAATGCTGTCAGTGTAAAAACTTATGGTGCTATTGGTGATAGCACAACAGATGACACACAAGCTTTTATAAATGCATTTGCCAATGAAACTTCTGTGCTTATTCCAGAAGGTAATTATTTAATTACATCAGCGCTTACGGTTCCAAGTACACTTCATATTATTACAGGTAGCGGCACAATCAAAGGAACAAGTCCAAATGGTGTATTAATCTTGGATAGCCAAGGGACGGGTATCAAACACCTAAAAATTAATGGTATTACCTTCCAATATCAACCGACTACGGATAGTAAATTTGGTGCTATATATTTTAATGATAGTGACGTCAAAAACCTAACCATACAAAACTGTCACTTCATAAGCCAAAGTAATGCAAAATGGGGAAATGCAATTGCGTTGGTCGGCAAGAAAAAACACAAAATAGATAATATTCAAATAATAAATAATACCTTTACAAATATTACACGAGCAGCCATTGAAATACTGGTGCGTGGCAATGACACAAAAAAAAGCGGCGAGTTTCCTGAGTGGCCAGCTGTAAATTTTGATTCTACGATAGTCACTAACCTAAGCATTGATGGCAATACTTTTATACATAATCGAAATACCTATCGTATGCCTAATAACGAAATTTTTAACCCAGCCATTTCTCTCTCAGGTGCAGTTAATGGAACTCATATTAAGAACAACAATATTAATGGTTATTATTGGGGGATTGAGCTTGATGGAAGCGTCAATACAAAGATAACAGATAATAAAATAACGACTAAACATAGTGCTTTAAGCATTACACATGGCGCAGACCCTAAAGTAGGAAAAACCATTATCGAAAGAAATACCCTATCTGCTTCAGAAGTGGAAGGTACTAATGTCATAAATACACATAGCGCACGAAATATAAGTATTAGAAAAAACACCATTACCGGCTTGATGTACTTATGGGAAACAAATAACTTTAAGATTGAAGACAATAAGTTCTACAGTAAGCAATATACCAATATTGTTATCAAAGATTCCAAAAAATGTATTATTACAAAAAACTATATTGAAAATACAAACACTGCATCAAACGGCAGTATTAGGGGTAGAGGTCATTCAGATAGCTCTAACCGCGTTACTCATAACAAAATTTACTTAAAAAAACAAAACGGAGTTATTACGAATGATACTGGTGCTTCAGTTGTGTTTGAAAATAATGAGCTTCTTATAACTCCTCAGTAGTTATCTAAATATCCACATACTCCTGCAAAGGTCTCAAAAATCTATGCTAGAATTCGCTTTTAAAAAAAACATTCAATAATCTCATGGCAAATACAAAGACCCCCCTCACCTACCGTGATTCTGGCGTAGATATCGACACTGGCAATGCCTTAATTGATCGTATTAAACCCCACACAAAGCGCACCACTCGACCTGAAGTAATGGGTGGACTTGGTGGGTTTGGCGGTTTAATGTCAATTCCAGAAGGTTATAAACAACCTATTTTAGTATCTGGCACTGACGGTGTGGGTACGAAGTTGAAACTGGCGATTGATGCAGGTATCTACGATACGATAGGAATTGATTTAGTGGCAATGTGCGTTAACGATATTATCGTTACCGGTGCTGAGCCTTTATTCTTTTTAGATTATTACGCGACTGCCAAGTTAGATAACGACATTGCTGAAGATGTGATTAAGGGTATTGCTGATGGCTGTGTTGAATCAGGCTGTGCGCTTATTGGTGGAGAAACAGCAGAAATGCCTGGCATGTATGCTCAAGGTGATTTTGACCTTGCTGGTTTCTCAGTAGGTGTTGTTGAAAAATCAGAAATTCTTGACCCTGCTAATGTTAGAGCGGGTCAAGTTTTATTAGGTTTAGCCTCTAGCGGCCCACATTCAAACGGTTACTCTTTAATTCGTAAAGTCATTGAAGTCAGTGGTGCGTCTTTAAATGATAGTTTTGATGACTCTTATAACACTTATAACACTTATAACAACAGCGGTAACAATACAACGCTTGGCAAGGCATTACTTGCACCAACCGTACTCTACGTTAAGCCTATTTTAGCCGCTTTAAAGAAGCATACTATTCACGCCATCGCCCATATTACAGGGGGCGGACTGACCGAAAATATACCGCGCGTAATGCCTGAAAACAGCAAAGGCGTGATTGATTTAAGCAGTTGGAAACGCCCTGCTGTATTTGACTGGTTGCAAGAACAAGGCAATATTGAAGAACAAGAAATGTTACGAACGTTCAATAGTGGTATCGGCATGGTTCTTGTTATAGATAAAACCGATATAGATGCAGTATCTAAAACCTTTACAGACCTTGGTTTTGATAATTCAGTTATTGGTACGATTGAAACATCAGATCAAACTGAACCTCATATTGAGTACGTGTAGCCTCATTAAGAAAGCTACGTAATAAAAGCGCATGTATAAAATTGTTGTTTTACTTTCAGGCAATGGCTCAAACTTACAAAAAATAATTGAGCATATCGAGTTGGGTGAAATCAATGCAGAAATAAGTGTGGTTATCAGTAATCGCAACGATGCTTACGGTTTAAAGCGAGCAGAAAAAGCAAATATTCCCAACCTGGTTTTAGAGCATAATCACTTTAGCGATAGAGAATCTTTCGACCAATCTCTGGCTCAAATTATTGATAGCTACGAGCCAGATTTAATTGTCTTAGCTGGCTTTATGCGTATTTTAAGCGATAATTTTGTTGAACATTACACGGGTAAATTGATTAATATCCACCCTTCTTTACTCCCTAAATACAAAGGCTTGCACACTCACAAGCGAGCTCTAGAAAGTAACGATAAAGAGCATGGGGCAAGTGTACATTTTGTAACACCTGAACTTGACTCAGGCAGTGTAATTTTACAAGGTGTTGTACCTGTTAAACCAAACGATACGAAAAAAACCCTTGCCGATCGTGTCCAACATATTGAACATATTATCTACCCTAAAGCGATCAAATGGTTGGCTGAAGGTAAAAGTATTAACCTAAAATCCCCGAAGAAAATATTCTTATCCTAATATGACACCAGCTACGATTTTATCCTCATTTAAGATATTTGCATTAATTCTCTGCTAGGATATTAAATTAAAACATTAGTTATTCAACAATCTAGCAGTCAAGAGATGTAATAATTATGTATATAGGTCAAGCATCAAAAAAAAGTGGAGCAACGGTTAAAGCGATTCGTCTTTATGAGGAGTTAGGATTGTTGCAGAATATTTCCAGAGAAAACTCATATCGTGTGTTTTCAGAAGAAGACATCCTTCTTATTAGGTTTATTAAAATTGCACAAACCTATGATTTTAAGCTCTCAGAATTAAAAGATATAATTTACCCTCAAGAAAGTTTGGCTAATTGGGAAAGTATTACTAAAGCTATTGCTTTAAAAGAACAAAAAATAACTAAAGAAATATCAATACTTAAGGAACACAAAAAAGGTTTAGAAAACTATAGTAGTGAAATAAAGCAGTGTCTATCTGATCATTCCGATTGTTTCTTTCCACAAGTTAAAAATTGAGGCTTGACTCTTCCCATTAGGGGAGGGTTTATATTAGTGTTTTCTAACTCATAGAGAGCACACATCATGAAAAATAACAGTGAAAAAATTTCGGTAGAATATTCAAAAGCTATCAAAGAAAACAAAAATATAGTTTCAGCCACAGGCGGGGCTAAATTTGCTGATTATTCAGTTCATGAATTGGACAGTTTACCCGAAGGAGTAACAGACAGTTCCTTTGGCTGTGGCAATCCTTTAGCAACCAGTTCAGTGAAACAAGGCGATGTTGTTCTTGATTTGGGTTGTGGTACCGGACTTGATCTTTTATTAGCTGCTGAAAAGGTGGATGTAAAAGGGTCTGTCATTGGCATTGATATGAATGAGGATATGTTAAAAAAAGCACAAGAGAACATTAATAAATCAGGTTTCAAAAATATCGAGCTAAAAAAAGGCATGATTGAAAACCTACCGATTGATTCTGGCTCTATAGATTGGGTTATATCAAACTGTGTCATTAATTTATCATCGGATAAAGAACAGGCTTTTACTGAAGTTGCTCGTGTATTAAAACCCAATGGACAAATGTTAATATCAGATATCGTATCCGAAAACATGCCATGGTGGGTTAAACGCAGCGGAATATTAAGAGCGGCTTGCGCAGGTGGAACCATCTCTGAGAATCACTATTTACAAGGGTTGAAGAACGCAGGAATCACAGAGTGTAGCGTCGTTTCAAGACAGTATTACGAACCGTCACAACTGGCATCTGCAGTCATAGATTTGCTGCCTCCATTTTTGACAAAGTTATCGTGTTGTGGGAAAGGTATAGTTAAAGGTTTACTTATAAAGATTGCATCACCCATAACAAAGAATCTTTGGAGTGCTAAATTTTCAGGGAAGAACCAATCTTAATTTTTTGATTGCAAAACGTATATTCCAATAATCGGCCTTAGGGTATCTCTGTGACACATTATAGAATGTCAGTAACTATATGGTTTTGAGCATCAAAAAAGGTTCGTTTATTTTTTAGGAAACTTGTAATAACTCTCATTCAAAAAGTTACCAATATCGATCATATCTTCGTCAAACAGAGATGTACCCATCCTTGCATCACACATTCTGACCATACTTTGTAAGCGTTTATAGTCTTTTGTTTTACGATCTTTGCGGGTGTAAAAAGCCTCATCGTGGTTTCCTTTATGGCATGTTAGGCAGTTCTCATCATGTAAAGCTTTTCCAGCATGCTCGTCCTTGGCTTGTACAGACAGTGGTAAGCTCACTAAAAGCCCACTTACCATTATTGATAGTAACTTCATATATCTACCCTCCTAGTTCTTGAAAAATATTTTCGACGGCTAACAAATCAGCCTCTGTATCCACACCATGACCCGATACTTCCTGAGCCACGGTTACGTGTATTCTAGCACCATGCCACATAGCGCGTAATTGTTCGAGTTTTTCAAGGTTTTCGATGGGGCATGGCTCCATTTTTGCGAAGCTTTTTAAATAACCCGCTCGGTAGGCATAAATACCTATATGACGTAAGGCAAAATCACTCGTGTCACAACTTTCATCTAAATCTGCATCTCGCTGAAAAGGTATATTGGCACGACTAAAATAAAGTGCCATACCGTTTTTATCGGTCACCACTTTCACCACATTAGGATCAATATACTCTGCCTGATTACTTAATGGTGTCGCTAATGTAGCGATGGATGCTTCTGGGTGATTAGTAAGATTATCTGCCACTTGCTTTAAACTAGAAATCGGAGTGAGTGGTTCATCCCCTTGTAGATTAACCACTATCGTATGGTCTGCCCAACCATTTTGTGTAACAACCTCAGCTAATCTATCACTACCTGTTTCATGGTCAACAGACGTCATACAAACTTTAGCACCAAAATCATTACATACCTTTTGAATACGCGCATCATCAGTAGCAATTACTATGGATGAAAAACCAAGCTCGTTAGACGCTTCTTGTGCGCGCTCAAATACATGCTGGATCATTGGCTTGCCTGCGATTAATCGCAAAGGCTTACCCGGTAAACGAGTCGATGCGTAACGCGCTGGAATCACTAAAACCTTATTGTTATTAGAAGCAAGCATTGTTATCGTTCCATTTCTTCTGCGCTTAGTTCGCGCGCTTCTTCTTCCAACATCACAGGTATTCCCTCTTTAATGGGATAAGCCAAACGCGCTGATCTTGAAATAAGTTCTTGATTCTTTTTATCATAAATCAATGGCCCTTTGGTGACGGGACAGACCAAAATATCGAGTAGCTTTTTATCCATTTTTTGTTAACCCTGTTAATTTTTCTAAGACTTGCGTATCAAAACCATTAGGTAATTTAGCACTAATAGGAAGATACCATATATTTATTTCAGCGAAACCGCTGCACTTTACTGCATCTTTTTCAGTCATGATGATGGGGAGTTCATTGCCAAAATGAAAGTCTGTTTGCGTGAAGGCGTGATGATCGGGAAAGCTGTGTTCTTGTATAGATAACAGAGCCTGCGTCAAAGTATTGTAAAACCGTTGTGGATTTCCAATGCCTGTTACTGCGTTAACCTCATTTCCTGCAAAATGCTTTAACGCTTTTTCCTCACCTGTTTTTAAATTAACTAAAACTTCCCCTTCAAACCCCATGCTAAACCAAGTTTTTTTAGTGTTTGTAGAAACCTCACCATTTAGCACTACAAAGTCACAGTTATCCAAACGCTGTTTTGGCTCTCTAAGTGGCCCCGCTGGTAGACAGTAACCATTGCCCAGCATTCGGCTAGCATCAATGACCGCTATTTGAATATCTCGCGGTAATTTATAGTGTTGCATTCCATCATCAGAAACAATCACATTACAGTCAGTAGTATCCATTAATTGTTGAATTGAAAGTAAACGATTAGCGCCTGCACACACTGGCACAGCCGTACGACTAGCCATAAGAACAGCTTCATCCCCCGCCAATT
>JAZGFW010000143.1:0-4983 GCA_036479895.1 Cocleimonas sp.
ACCTGCAAAAATAGCCCACGGTCTTTGTGCGCGTCTCCCGCTAGCTTATGAAGACGTTTAACGATTGCTTTTAAATAGCGCGGATATTGGCGCAATTCATCCAAGCTTAAATCATTCAAAAAACCCATATACACCAAGGATTCTACTTGATCTCTAATGTCATTAAGCGTTTCTAATAAGCTTAAATCAATCGTGCCTTTTAATTGTTTTTTGATTTGATGGTTAAGCGGTAGCAGGGTTAATAATTGCTGACACAATTCTTTTAGGGTTTCACTCAAATGATCTTTTTGGCTGTCACAATGCGCTAAAAACTGGGCTTCATCTATCCCGCTGCCGTGTTTGTTTTTTAGCAAATCACCACTTATAAAATTTAAGCGAAAGGCATTTTTTACAATGCTATTTTTAAGCTCGTCGCACTTTCCTGTGGAGTTATAATTCAGACACATTTTATGAATATCTGGGATTTGTTTTACCAGCGCCTTGACTTCTTCTTTGTATTTTAAAAGCACTAATCGCAACAAGCCATTTTGTTGCTGCGCTTTTTGTGCAGAGTCAAACAGTTTTATGGCAACCGAATCGCCTTTATCAACTAACGCAGGCCACGCCTTAATTTTCATACCTGAGACTTCTACCAACGTTGTTTCTGGCAGTGGTTCAAAATCCCATGTTTGAATATCACTGCGCTCAATGCTGTCGCTGTTGGTTACTTTGTCTAGATTTTCGCTTGCCGTGTAACTGACACTCTCTTTTAATTGCTCTAAGTCCCGCCCTGTTTTTAGCGTTTTACCTGCCTCATCCACGATCTCATAACGCATTAACATATGGTCGCTAAATCGATGCGTTTGCAATAATTCGGGGGCGATTCTAAAACCTGTCATACGTCGTAGAGCTTCTGCAATAGCTTGCACGATTGATTCAGACTGCGCGTCATCATTATCAATGGCTTCCAAACACGCCTTTGCATATTCGGGCGCGGGTACAAATTGTTTACGGACTTGCTTGGGTAAACTTTTGATAAACTCGGTGACTTTTTCTTCAAGCATTCCTGGCACTAAATAATCAAAATTAACATTCGATAGTTGATTCATCGCAGCAGCAGGTATGCGTATCGTCACGCCATCATTTTCACTGTTTGGCTCAAAGTGATAACTAAGTGGCAACATCATATCCAGTACTTTCATGTGATCAGGGTATTGCTCGCCCTGTACGTGCGAGTCATCACGCTGCATGAGGTAATCACGCGTTAACAATAAGCCTTGCGGATTTTTATGCTCAAACTTTTTACGCCACTTTTCAAAGGCTGGACCACTGTAAATATTATCGGGGATAAGCTTGTCGTAAAAATCATAAAGAATTTCTTCATCCACCAAAATATCACGGCGACGCGCTTTGGCTTCTAACGCTTCGACCTCTTCAACTAACTGGCGATTATGGATAAAAAAGTCTGCTTTACATTGGTACTCGCCATAGACCAAGGCATGACGAATAAACAGCTGGCGCGAAACCACCGCATCAATTGCACCGAAATTCACTCGCTTTTTAGGGTTGACGGTAATGCCGTATATAGTCGTGCGCTCATCTGCTGCAACTTGACTAGAGCGCTTCTCCCATCGAGGTTCGCTATAATGATATTTGAGCAAATGCTTGGCGGCGTACTCAATCCACTGCGGTTGAATCGTTGCTACAGTGCGCGCAAATAGACGAGAAGTTTCTACAATATCTGCTGACATTAACCACTTAGGTGAGCGTTTACGCAAACCGGATGCAGGGAAGATAAAAAACTTACGTCCGTTTGCGCCAAGGTATTCTTGGTTTTCTTCTTGAAAGCCAATATTGCTAAGCAAACCAGTTAACAAACTCTGATGAATCACGTCGTATTTTTGTGCATACTTATCGTCATCATCAATTTTTTGTGACGGCTTTTTATTGCTTGGTTTTGCCTTTTTCTTTTTGCTGATGTTTGTACGATCTAGCGCGCCAGAATCTTTAAGGCACATTCTTAATTGGCGATAAGTTTCGTTCCATTCACGCAGGCGCATAAAGGATAAAAATTCTCGCTTACACAATTTGCGTAACTGCCCTTGTGACAATTCACCATTTTTATCGTGGTAGTAATCCCATATTTTTAACAAGCTGATAAAATCTGATTTTTCATCTTTAAAACGGCTGTGTTTTTGATCCGATGCTTGTTGTTTATCCATCGGGCGTTCGCGTACATCTTGGATGGATAAGGCGCTGACGATCACCAATACTTCTTCCATCACGCCTAAATCTTTAGCCGCCAACAGCATTCGCCCTAGCCTTGGATCAGTTGGTAAGCTGGCTAATTGACGACCTACAGGGGTGATTTTTATATTATCACCTGATATTTTATTAACCGCGCCTAACTCAAACAATAGTTTATAACCATCCCGAATCATTCCCGCATCGGGCGACTCCACATAGGGGAATTTGTAGACATCGCCTAAATTCAGCGAGGCAAGCTGTAAAATAACGGATGCTAAATTTGTACGCTGGATCTCTGGCAAAGTAAATTCTGCGCGCCCTAAATAATCATCTTCGGCATACAAGCGAATCGCGATACCGTCACTGGTTCTACCACAACGGCCCGAGCGTTGATTAGCCGATGCCTGTGATATTTTTTCAATCGGTAAGCGTTGCACGCGCGACCGCCATGAGTATCGAGAGATACGCGCCATGCCAGTATCAATCACATACTTAATACCGGGTACGGTGAGTGATGTTTCTGCAACATTAGTAGATAACACAATGCGCCTCGCGCTACTTCCCTTGTTAGAAACATGAAATATTCTGTTTTGCTCTGCATTTGATAGTCGGGCGAACAAAGGCAATATTTCAACACTGGGTTTATGGTGTTTTCGTAACGCCTCACTGGCTTCCCTAATTTCTCGCTCACCTGATAAAAAGATAAGAATGCCACCCGGAGCTTCTGCCATTAATTCATCCGTGGCATCTACAATGGCTTGCACCATATCCTTTTCTTTCGGCTCTGCTTTCCTCTCTCCTGTATTAGTGGATTGAGCCCCCGCTTTTTCGTTTGAAAGCCCATTTTCAATTAATAATGAATGGTAACGAACCTCAACAGGATAGGTACGCCCAGAGACTTCAATAATCGGCGCATCGCCGTCTTCTTTCCCTGTGAAATTAAAATGTCTAGCGAAGCGTTGCGGGTCGATAGTGGCAGAGGTGATGATGACTTTTAAATCTTTTCGGCGTGGCAAAAGCCAGCGCAAATATCCAATTAAAAAATCTATATTTAAACTACGCTCATGCGCTTCATCAACAATCAACGTGTCGTATTGATTTAAATAACGGTCGTTACGAATCTCTGCCAGCAAGATGCCATCCGTCATTAGCTTCACGTAGCTTTCATCTTTGGTGTGGTCATGAAAACGTACTTTATAGCCGACAATGCTACCAAGCTCACTCTTTAATTCTTCTGCAATACGTGCCGCTACACTGCGTGCTGCTATTCTTCTTGGTTGGGTGTGACCGATTAAGCCATCCACCCCACGACCCATTTCTAAGCACATTTTGGGTAGCTGGGTGGTTTTTCCTGAGCCTGTTTCACCACAAATAATAGTGACTTGGTTTTCTTGAATAGTTTTTATAATCTCTTCGCGGCGCTCTGCCACAGGCAGATCAGGGTATTCTGGCGTGGGTAAGTTTGCTAAACGCTGGGCGCGCTTTGCGATGGATTGGGTGATTTTGTTTTCTAAGCGCTTTAAGTCCTTATTAAAAGCGTCGTCTTTATTAAGCCCAGCATTGGGTTTTTCTGACTGTTTTAATATGCGTTGGATGCTACGATTAAGGTGAAAACGTTGCGAGCCCTGACAATCTTTTAATGAGTCTTTAAGCTGTTGTAAGGTCTGCTGAAACATCTTTTTGTAAGGCTTTTGATAATTTCTGATCGCCACACCCTTGTTCTGAAACTTGGTTTCTACCGCGCTCTTTAGATAGATAAAGCGCATTGTCGGCTGCCGTTAATAACATTGCCGGAAAAACAACTTTTTGATCTTCATCCGGTGTTTTACCTGTAAAGTCCCACGCAGGCTCACAACAAGATACACCAATGCTAACAGTCACAATGCCAAAACTAGAACGAGAATGCTCTATTTTTAATTTTTCAATTTTCTTTCGTAAACGCTCAGCTAGCATCACAGTATTACTTAATGAGGTTGCTGGTAATAAAATTGCAAATTCTTCACCACCATAACGTGATGCTAAATCAGCAGGACGGTTAGTAATTGATCCCAATGCTTTTGCTATCTCTTGTAAGCACTTATCTCCTTCTTGATGACCATAGCTATCATTGTATTTTTTAAAAAAATCGACATCAATCATCATCATTGAAATTGGATTTTTATCACGCATTGCACGGCGCCATTCAACCTTAAATTTACGATCAAAATGACGGCGATTTGCAATATCTGTTAACTGGTCAGTATCCGCTAAAGCTTGTAATGCTATATGTGTTGTCTGTAGTTCAAATAACAAGTGATAAATATACGTTGAAACAAGCACCAAAGTGACAGCAAGTATTATCATCGCAACTGCCATTAAACCGTGACCTTGATCTTTACTTAAGAGAAAAAGACTGGCGACAGGAAGAAGAATAACCACTATTTGAAAATAAAAAGCAATTCGAGAAGCGGCTAAAGTAGGGATTGATGCGAGTAGCACGCTGGATAAAATAAGCATCAGTAAAACTTGATGAGGCAAGTCATGCGGGAAAAACATGATCCCTGCGACGCCCCAAATAGTACTAATTAGTGTTGTAAAAAACACATGTCTATTTGCCCAGTATGAAAGTTCTTCCTGACTATATTGACGTTGAGTTTTAAAATTTTTGCCCGCAAGGTAGCGAACGATGCTTAAAGTCACAATTAAACCGAACCAAATCAGCAATGACATTAGCTGGTTCGAAAGCTGATTCCAAAAGAAGAATAGAAACAAGCTAGC
>JAZGFW010000144.1:0-12899 GCA_036479895.1 Cocleimonas sp.
ATGAGAAAGAGGAGAAAATAGCTGTAGCACCCACATCATTAGTTAAAACAGATGTAAAAGTTGGCAAAGGCGCTGAGGCTAAATCAGGTCAAACTGTATCAGTTCATTACACGGGCTGGTTATTTGACCCAAAAGCTAGTGACTTTCACGGCAAGCAGTTTGATAGCTCACGAACCCGTGGTACTGCATTTAAATTTCCTTTAGGTGCAGGCCGCGTTATTAAAGGTTGGGATCAAGGTGTAGAAGGAATGAAAGTGGGAGGGCAGCGTACTTTAACTATTCCAGCATCATTGGGTTATGGCGCGCGTGGTGCCGGCGGGGTTATTCCTCCAAATGCTACTTTGGTATTTGATGTTGAGTTGATGGGCGTTAAATAATATTAAGAGACCTTTGCACGAATCAGGTGATGAGTAGAATAACTCGCCCGTTATTAGCCTCATTTTCCGCCTCAATCAGTAGACCTGCAAAGGTCTCATTAAATTTACATACTAAGTCTAAGCCCATTTATTGTAATGGGCTTTTTTATTGGTTTATATGAATCACCTTTCATCAGCCTAAAATGACCTCATGACCTAAATACGTTATTCTATGATTACTTAAAAATAAATATAAAAAGTAGGCGCTAGGCTTAACGCACTACTTAATAAAAAGAATATGAATAATATAACAGAATCTCAAGAAGAGACTTTCCAGTCTTATATATCATCCGATAGAGTTAAAAATTCGCGTAGCATGTGTATGCTGGGTGCGATTTTATTTCTTATGTTTGCCGTTATTGATGTGTTTGCTTTGTCATCGGCTCTTTCTGAAGTCTTATTGATTCGAGGTGTTGTGATAGCCGGTTTAATGCTTGGCTTCGTTCTGACTTATCAAGCCTATTTTGATAAATATTATGATTATATAATGTCGGGTATTTACTTGGTTGTAGCGGTTGGCGTAGTAATGACAATCTACCTAGCATTACCCGCGGATTACGCTTCAAAAATATATTTAGCAACTTTATTGATTGTTATTATGACGATTTTTGCATGGTCATATTTTAAGCTTAGAACTTCTGCATTATTAATCGCTACAATCATATCGTCTTATGCTTTTGTCGCTATAGAAAAGAACGTACCCACAGCACATATGTGGATTAATATAGCATTCCTGCTTGGTGCGACGAGCATCGGCTATTTTTCACAACATATTCGTGATAACTATCTCCGACAGAATTTTTTCTTGCAGCAATCGTTAGAAGCATCGGTTGAGGAAATAACAATAGAAGCAGATCAAAATGCCTTTATAGCAAACCATGATGCATTAACAGGTTTACCAAACCGACGATATATCAATATTCTATTGGAAGAAATGCTAGAAACAGCAAAAGGAAAAAATAAAATAATGGCCTTGATGTTTCTTGACTTGAATGGATTTAAACAGGTAAACGATGTATACGGTCATGCGGCAGGTGATGAAGTGCTTAAAATTGTTGCACGCAGATTAGAGTCAGCGACACGAAACGGAGATCAAATATCACGATTAGGTGGCGATGAGTTTTTAGTAGGCTTGTTAATGAAAGAAGGTACGCTAAGCAATCTTGAAAGCATGGCAGAAAAGTTTATCGCACTGATATCTCAGGACATGAGCATTGAAGGCAAGCAACTTAAAATTGGTGCAAGTATTGGTGTTGCAGCCTATCCAATCCATGGGAATACGATTGATGGCTTATTAGAAATAGCCGATAATCAAATGTATAAGGCAAAGCACGGTCGTAAAGAACCCATTATTCGTGAATACCAACCTAGTGATTCGGTTATTATTTTCCCAGGTGGTTAAGATAACAATCTGAAATCTTTGCACGAATTAGGTGACGAATAAAAATGATTAATATTTTTCTATCGCTACAGACTCGTGCAAAGGTCTCAATATAGAATAACTCTATAGACTCGTTAACTTTTACGATCGATCATTTTGGGTTTATTGAAATGAATCTCTAAATAAAAACAACAGAGAAGAACGATAACCAACCCAAAATAATTAAGCCAACAACAAGGCCCATTGGAAAGGTAAAACCCCAAAAGTTTGACATAACCTGATTCTCATAGTGAATGTAAGAACCGTCACTGTAGCCCAACTTGATACTGGGTGTGATGATGTGAGTCAAGTTTAGGGGTTTTATTAAAGCGCTTAGGACTCCAACACTTCCCAGCGATCATATTTATCTTTCAGCTTAGCATTGGTTTCTTGAAGTTCATCCGTCACGGCTGCAGTCACTTTGTGTTCTTGTTTATAAAAGTTTGGATCAGCCATTTGCGCTTCTAAATCACTGATTTTGCGTTCAAGTTTTTCAATCTTTTTGGGTAAGTCTTTAAGTTCTTGTTGGTCATTAAAGCTGAGTTTTTTGGAATCAGTTTCTTTATTGTTATCATTGTTTATATCAGCCTTTTTGGACTTATCTTGTTTAGATACTTTAGCATTTTTAGACTTGGACACAGTAGGCTTTTGGCGTAACCAATCATCATAACTACCTAAAAATTCAGTGATCTTACCTTCGCCTTCAAACACAAAACAGCTGGTAACAAGGTTATTTACAAAGGTACGGTCATGACTAACAATTAGTACAGTACCTTCGTAATTGAGGAGCAATTCTTCCAATAAATCGAGTGTTTCTACATCCAGGTCGTTGGTTGGCTCGTCAAGCACTAAAACATTGGCGGGCTTGGTGAAAAGTTTGGCGAGTAATAAACGGTTTCGTTCACCACCCGATAAAGCATTAACAGGGGAATTAGCTCTATCAGGTGTGAATAAGAAGTCTTGTAGATAACTAATGACGTGCTTTTCTTGGCCGTTAACGGTGACTTTATCAGCACCGCGATCAAGGTTGTCTTTTACGCTACGGTTTTCATCTAACTGGCTTCGTAGTTGATCAAAGTAGGCAACTTGTAAATTTGTTCCTGCAATTAGTTTGCCAGAGTCTGCCTCTAGCTCGCCTAGCAATATTTTTAACAGTGTCGTTTTACCCACGCCATTTGGTCCGATCAGACCAATCTTGTCGCCACGCTGTACGAGTGTTGAAAAGTCATCAATTAACACGCGACCATTCGGTAAGGTGTAGTTGATATTTTCAACTTCGACAACGCGTTTACCTGTGCGCTCACCCACAGTGACTTGCATTTTGGCATTGCCTTGTTGATCGCGACGTTCACCGCGTTCACTACGCATTTTTTCTAATGAGCGAACACGTCCTTCATTTCTCGTGCGACGGGCTTTTATACCTTGGCGAATCCAGACTTCTTCTTGTGCGAGCTTTTTATCGAACCGTGCATTTTCTAACTCTTCTGCGTGAAGTGTTTCTTCTTTTCGGCGTAAAAAATTATCGTAATCACCCGGCCAACTGGTTGCTTGCCCACGATCAATCTCGATAATGCGTGTGGCTAATCGGCGTAAGAAGGAGCGATCATGCGTAATGAATACTAATGATCCTTTAAAACTGAGTAAAAAATCTTCTAACCAAATA
Organism: Cocleimonas sp.; assembly: GCA_036479895.1. Lineage (GTDB taxonomy): Bacteria > Pseudomonadota > Gammaproteobacteria > Thiotrichales > Thiotrichaceae > Cocleimonas. The sequence continues at coordinate 3,500 of JAZGFW010000144.1, forward strand.
ATGGCTTCAATATCTAAATGGTTGGTCGGCTCATCCAGTAATAAAACATCAGGCTCTTGCACTAAGGCACGCGCTAATAAAACGCGGCGTTTGATACCGCCGGAAAGTTTTTCGAAGTCCGTATCAGGGTTTAAGTCTAGGCGTGAGATGACGGTGTCGATGGTGTTTTGAAAATGCCAACCATTGCAAGCTTCTAACTTGTGTTGGACTTTTTCAAAGCGTTTCATCCAGTCTTCTGAGCCAATATCGTCTTCTTCGTTTAGTGCATGAAACTGTGATAACAATTCGCCTGTTTCTGCCAAGCCAGAGGCAACTACCTCATAAACACTGCCTGTCATATCTCGCGGTACTTCTTGTTCTAGTTGGGCGATTACGGCGTTGCTTTGGACAATGATCTCTCCAGAATCTGCCTTGATTTCACCGTTAAGGACTTTCATCAAGGTTGACTTACCCGCACCATTGCGACCGATAAGACAGATGCGTTCACTGGGATTGATGGTCATACTAAGGTCATCAAGTAGTGCTGGGCCACCGAAGCTGACTTGAATGTTTTGTAACTGGATTAATGCCATATTTAATTGATTGAATCATTATTTTGGAAGTAACAAGCAATTATATCCTAGGCATGCTTAGTAGGGAATGATCTTATTGCCAATCTTATTGGGTAGTGCTGATAACCTTGATAAACGCGTGGTAAAAAAGTCGTAATCTATTTTACGTATCGCTTAAGTGAGAATGATTTATTTTGAAGAAGATGATTATATACATCACAACCCTTATTTTTTTCATGGACGCTTAAAATAAATGTTGTGCACCTTTTCTAAAAACGTACAACATCCCCCGTCAAACTGTCTCGAATTTTTGTAGGGCTTTGTAGGTCACCTAGTTTTCCATCAAGAACAGCATCTATTTTTTTATCAAACAGTTGTGAAACTTTATCAGCCGTTCTTGCAGGCTCTAACCCTGATACATTCGCACTGGTAGAAACCAAGGCCGAATCTAATGTTGCGCATAATTCTTGTACGAGAGGATGTTTAGTAATGCGAATAGCTAAAGAATCGAAGCCACCTGTTAACCATCTGGGGGCAGAATCTAAAGTAGGATAAATATAGGTGGTTTTACTAGGGGCAGTACATTTTAATTGCTCAGCTGATAAAGGTTTAAGGTACTTTTCAACCTGTGAGAAATCAGAGGCAATTAAGATCAAGCCTTTATGTAGAGGGCGTTGTTTGATGTGCAATAAGCGTAACACGGACATTTTTTTATCGGGGTCACAACCTAAGCCATAGACTGCTTCGGTAGGGTAGGCGAATATCAATCCTTGTTTAAAAGGACCGATAAGGTCAGTAGGTTGCTGGGTTAGAAGCATTGTAAAGTTACAGTATAGTCATTATTTTTTCTTTGCTGTTGCCTTTTTCTTTGCAGGTTTCTTCTTCTTAGCTACTTTCTTTTTAGCGAGTGTCTCAACCCATTTTTTATTCTCGTAACGTGCAGACCAGCCTGTTGCTTTTCCTTCTACATCCGAACGTACATAGTGTTCTTTGGTCTTGCGATCAAAGCGTACAGCGACCATATTACCGTGTGGGTCTTCTGCAGGTGCGTCAGCGAGGAAATAGAATTTCTTTGAGATGCGGTCTTTAAAGCGTTGTAGTTCTGCAACTAAAGGTGCACGAGTTTCGCGTGATTTTGGGTAGGTGCTGGCAGCCATAAATAAGCCTGCCGCGCCGTCGCGTAGGATAAAGTAGGCGTCAGATTTTTCACATTCTAGCTCAGGTAAATGTACTGGATCTTCACGTGGTGGTGCGACTTCACCGTTGCGTAGAATTTTTCGTGTATTGCTACAATCTTCATTGCTGCATTTCATGTAGGGGCCGAAGCGACCGGTGGTTAGGTGCATATCGTTGCTACATTTTTCACATTCAACCACGGGGCCTTCGTAGCCTTTGAGTTTGAAGGTGCCTTTTTCGATTTCGTAGCCATCACATTCGGGGTTTTCACCACAGACATGAAGCTTGGTACTTTCGTCGATAAAGTAGCTTTTCATTGCTGAATCACACTTGTCACAACGCTTTCGTGCCATTAAAGCTTCAGTTTCAGCATTTTCATTATTAACGTCTATAGCTTCTTCAGCGGGTACTAGGTTAACCGTTTTTTTACAGCGTTCTTTGGGGGGTAAATTATAGCCGTCACAGCCTAAAAATACGCCTGTACCAGCGGTACGAATACCCATATTACGTGAACAGTCTGGACATTCAATTTCTGTCATGACCATTTCATTGGTTTTCATGCCACCTTTTTCTGGCTCGTCTTTGGCTTTGTCTAAGGTGACTTTGAATTCTTTGTAAAAATCATCCAGCACGTCTCTCCATTGGAGTTTTCCATCGGCGATTTCATCTAACTCTTTCTCCATCTCGGCGGTAAAGTCAAAATTCATAAGTTCTTTAAAACTACCAACCAAGCGCTTGGTAACGATCTCGCCCATTTTTTCTGCGAAGAAACGGCGCGAGTCTACTTTTACATAACCACGATCTTGAATGGTTGAAATGATGGATGCATAGGTTGATGGGCGACCAATGCCGCGTTTTTCTAATTCTTTAACTAGCGATGCTTCCGTAAAGCGTGCAGGTGGTTTGGTAAAGTGTTGTTGTGGGTCTAGCTCAATCAAATTTAGCGGGTCGCCTTCTGCTAAATCGGGCAAGTCTGGTTTATCTTTTTTGCCAATGCTCGGCTGTGCTTTTGTCCAACCCGCAAAGCGCATGGTGCGCCCTGATGCATTTAAGTGATACTGTCCAGCTTGAATCGTTAAGCGGGTTGAATCGTATTTTGCAGGCACCATCTGACAGGCTACAAACTGTCGCCAAATTAGCTCATACAATTTTTTGGCCGCATCATCTACATCTTGTAAATCACTCGGCATAACTTTTGCGTTAGAAGGGCGAATCGCTTCGTGAGCCTCTTGCGCGCCACTTTTTGAACCGTAGTAATTTGGCTTTTCTGGCAGATAATCTTTGCCGTATTTATTGCCAATTAAGTCACGTACACTATTGAGCGAGTCTTGGCTTAAATTGGTAGAATCGGTACGCATATAAGTGATGTAGCCGCGCTCATACAAACGTTGCGCAAGACCCATGGTGCGTTTTACGCCGTAGCCAAAGCGGGTACTGGCAGCTTGTTGTAAGGTCGATGTAATAAAGGGGGCTTTGGGGCGCGTGGTGGTTGCACGATCTTCACGTTTTAACAATGAGTAGTCGGCTGATTTTAATTTAGCGGTTGCTTCCATTGCCTGTTTTTCAGTTACAGGTTTAAAGGCTTCACCGTTGTCTTTAGTGACTTCTACACGTAACGCTTCGCCTGATTTTGTCGCTAAATCGGCGTGAATATCCCAGAATTCGACTGGATTAAAGGCATTGATTTGATGTTCTTTATCAACAATTAAGCGTACCGCAACAGACTGTACTCGACCTGCTGAAAGCCCGCGACCAATTTTAGCCCACAATAAAGGGGAAACCATAAAGCCCACAACGCGGTCTAAAAAGCGACGCGCTTGCTGTGCATTTACACGGTCTATATCTAATTTATCAGGCTTTTCAAAGGCTTCTTGAATCGCAGATTTTGTGATCTCATTAAAGGTAACGCGTTCAAAACGGTCGTCATCACCGCCAATCACTTCTTTAAGGTGCCACGCAATCGCTTCACCCTCTCTATCCAAATCCGTCGCGAGATAGACCTTGTCGCCTTTGGCGGCTAATTTTTGTAGTTCGGCGACGACCTTTTCTTTACCAGGGAGAATCTCATATTGGGCATCCCAGCTTTTTTCGGGGTTGATTCCCATGCGACGGTATAAGTTATTAGTGTCACGTTTTTTCTTAAACGCTTCTTTTTTCTTATCCGACATACCTTTGGTGAGTGTCGCTAGCGTAGGTGCTTTTTTCTTACCTTTGGTGCTACCGCCGCCCTTAGGCAAGTCGCGGATATGACCGATACTGGATTTAACAATGAATTCTTTGCCGAGGTATTTATTGATGGTTTTCGCTTTGGCTGGCGACTCCACAATGACGAGTGATCTGCCCATTATTTCTCTTACGCTGTTAAGTGTTGAAGGATATACCCTAAATTTATGAAGGCAACCTTACAACGGAAACTAAAGAAGTGTAAAGAGAAAGCAAAAAAAAAGTAGATGCTTGATTAAATCGAGACCTTTGCACGAGTCAGTGGCGAAATAAAAATAGGCTAAAACTTTACTGATTGAGGCGGGAAATGAAGCTAATAACTGGTTATTAGCAAGTTTTCCAACGAAAAGCAGTGAGGTTTTAGTTATTTTTACTCGTCACCTGATTCGTGCAAAGGTCTCAAATCATCTACTTTTATTGTCTGTCGTGTAACGAGTAGTTTTTAGTGATAAACAGGAGGCTTGTCACCTAGTGCCACATCATCCATCCAAATATATTCTGCTTCTGTGTCTGGCTGGTTTAGTAATAACATGAGGATGACCCATTTTAGGCGATTCAGATCAAACTCTTTGTCACCGAGTGAAAGCACACGATCAATCGTTCTTTCAAACATTTCAGGTGTGAGTACTTTTTCGTTCGCTAGCGATAGCATGTACTCCTGACACTCTTTATTAAACCAGAGCTTTTCGTATTTTGAGAAATGACGAATTGAACGTGATTTAGGTGCAGAAAGGTAAATTTGGTCATCATCAGCTAGGCTCTCTAACCAATCAAATGCTTTGTGAATGCGTTTATTTTTAAAACCTGCTTCTTCCAAATACCCGTGTAATACATTACGGTTTTGTGCAATGTCATCGGTATCTGAATAATTGTCAAACAAGTAAAAAAGTACATCCAATGTATTTTCGGTCATGTATTGGGCTCATATCTTTTAAAAGTATTTATTAATAGTTAAACCTTGTGTGGTTTTACCATCGGGGGCAATAAATAGTTTTATATTTACGGGGGTATATGACCTGCATTTTATAATAAAAATGTAAATTTGTCATCTCTACAGGGGGGATTGCAGACTATTGGTTTAGTTTTGCTTACTTAAGGCGAGTGTATGTTCCTCCTCCATTTGAGGAAACTTTATTTTGTAGTTCAAGCATTAAAAGCATAGCAGACAACGCTTCAGGGCTATTACCTGTCTCTATGACAAGCTGGTCAATTGGGATGGGATCAAAGCCCATTCTATCGAGTAGTTCTTGATACTCAGTGGTGTTATCTTTTCTATTTTCTTGTGCTGATTCATTTATATTTGCAGTGTTTTTGTCTAAAGGATTATCTGTGTTTAAGTTTAAATCTGCATTAATTACATCTGCCATTTCTTCTAAAATATCTTCTGCTGTTTCTACTAACTTTGCACCTTGGCGAATTAATAAGTGGCATCCTTTTGCTAAGGGGTTATGGATTGAACTTGGTATGGCAAACACTTCTCGATTTTGCTCCATGGCTAAACGAGCTGTAATCAGAGAGCCGCTTTTCAACGCTGCCTCAACGACTAAAGTACCGTAGGACAATCCACTAATAATACGATTTCGTCGAGGAAAGTTCTCTGATTTGGGTTGAGTGCCAATGGGGAACTCACTCACAATGGCTCCTTGCTCAACGATGTTATGTGCAAGCTCACGATGCGTAGCAGGGTAAACACGGTCAATGCCTGTGGCTATAACCGCAATGGTGGGTGCATCAGCATCTAAAGCACCTTTGTGCGCTGTGCCATCAATGCCTAACGCTAGCCCGCTGGTAATGCAAAGTCCTGTTTTTCCGAGGTGTTTAGCAAAACTATAAGCATTGTCGGTGCCACCTCGTGTGGGGTTTCGGCTGCCGATTATTGCAAGTTGAGGGTCATTTAAAAGGCTATGGTTGCCTTTGATATAAAGTAACGGTGGTGGGTTATCAATTTGTTTGAGTAGAGTGGGGTATTCAGAGCATTGTATTGTAATAATTGTATGGTTTTTGTCTGAGTTTAACCAATCAATATCAGCGTCGGCACTGTCTTTATCGCGAAATTCATACAGGGTATTAGCCAGTTTTTGTGAAAGGCCTGCTTCTTTTAGTGTATTCGTATTAGCGTTAAATACCGCAACAGGGTCAGTGAAATGAGCTAATAACTTCTCATAGGTCTTTGAGCCTACGCCGGGTACGCGCCAAAGTAGAATCCATGCTTTAAGTTCATCGTTAGTTTTCATGGCTGATTTCACGCAATAAAAAAGGGCAATGTATTATTATACATTGCCCTTTGGTTTACTCAATTTGAGTTATACCCAAATCCTATTATGGGTTACCTATCTTATAACCATTTTTCACATGGTGGCTAGATTCTGTAATTAGCGCGTAACTTAAATCCCCCGTTGTTTTGTAAACAATTGCAGTTGCAACACGTTGTGGCGGTATACCTACTTTAGCCGCTATAATAGGCTCCCAACGACGTTTGCGCGTTTTCTTTTCATAAGGGTCATTAACCATTTTTTCTGGAGAATAAATACCAAGTGTGTAACCTGCTTTGATGCCTTGGCGAGTCCCTTGATTAATCACGATAACTTGAGATTGAGCACTCATGATACTAGCATCCATGAGCGAAATAATAGAACCACGAACTTTATGACGAGGAATTTGCACAGGAGCATCTAATTGATGTGTCTGTTCATCTATATGAAGGAGACGATCTCCTCGACGAATTTCACGCTTTGATTCAACCACTAGTCCAGTAGCAACGTCAGCACCCGCAGATGTTTTTTCAACTTCTAGGAAGCCACCGTAAGTTACTTCGTTTCCATAAACTTTTCCTGTTTTAGGATCTTTAAGCTCTTTTCCTTGATGGAAGACTGCGTAGCGTCCGCCTGTATGACGGTCTGATAAGTTTTTAATAAAAACAGTATCATCTTTTTCAATTAAGATATGTGAATCACGACCATCAACAATATAAGGCGCACTTTTCATTTCATTCTTATTAAGTACACGTGGCCAAACTAAGAAAGATGATAGCGTTGAAATAGGCTGACCTACTATTGTACCTTTGCGCTCTATACGCATTTGAGGAACCATTTTTTCAACAATGCTGACATGACCAGAACTATCTGCTACACGTACTTTTCTACGTCCGCCTTCATAAATATAAAGCACATCGCCAGGATATATTAGGTGAGGATTTTTAACTTTTTGGTTTTTATCCCAAATTTCTGGCCAATAAGCAGGGTTATTTAAAAACTTATTTGAAATCGCCCATAAGGTATCACCTTTCTTTACAACGTAGCGTTTTGGTGCTGTTGTTTTAAACAGTGCAGGGTTGCTCTTTTTTGAACCTGAGTACTTGCGTACGGTTTTAGGTTGGTAGATTGTAGACTGTAGATTCGTTGGGCTACCATAATAGCTATCATACGAATTTTGTGAAGGTGCTTTTACATTTGCAACAGCGGGTGCTTGTTGTTGTGAAAACATCCTTGATGATGAGTTACTGCAACCTACGAAAGTTGTTAGTGATAAAACTGATACTAATGTCAGCGGTGATAATTTAAAAGACATGGAAGACCCTTTTATTATTTTTGTTAATTTTTATTAACGATATAATAAGGTATCTACGAATAAAGATGCACTTTTTTCTGACTTACGGTATCTTGCATTCTCAAAAAATTAACCCTTAAAATGAAGACTTATGGCTGAACTAACAATATTACGTTTCCCTGATGCGCGTTTGCGTACCAAAGCTGCTCCAGTTTTGGAAGTAAGTGATGCGATTCGAACTTTGCTGGATGATATGCTGGAAACAATGTATGCAGCCCCTGGAATTGGTTTAGCGGCAACTCAAGTCAATGTTCATCAGCAAATAGTTGTGATTGATGTATCAGAGGAAAAAGATCAGCCTTATTGTTTTATTAATCCTGTTATTACAAAACGGGCGGGTGAAGAGCTTTGTGAGGAAGGTTGTTTGTCTGTACCTGAATTTTTTGCCGAAGTTGAGCGATCAGAAACGATTACTGTAAAGGCTTTGGACCGAGATGGTAAAGAATTTGAGTTAGAAGCGGATGGTTTATTGGCAGTCTGTATTCAACATGAACTAGATCATTTGAAAGGTAAGTTGTTTGTGGACTATCTTTCTCCGCTCAAACAAAAGCGTTTGCAAAAAAAGTTTGCCAAGTTAGCGAAACAAACGACAGGCTAGATATGAAGAAGTTAAAAGTAATATACGCTGGTACGCCAGATTTTGCTGTACCTGCTTTACTGTCCCTTATTCAATCAGAACATGAAGTCATAGCTGTTTATACGCAACCTGATCGTCCAGCAGGACGAGGGCGTAAATTGCAATTTGGGCCTGTTAAACAAGTGGCAGTTGATGCGGGCATACCGGTTGAGCAACCTCCTTCATTAAAGGACCTTGAGGCGCAGGCAACACTATCGGCTTACCAAGCTGATGTAATGATTGTGGCAGCTTATGGTTTGATCTTACCCCAAACCATTTTGGATATGCCCCAATATGGTTGTTTAAATATCCATGGATCCTTGCTACCTCGTTGGCGTGGTGCTGCACCGATTCATCGTGCTATACAGGCTGGCGATGTTGAGACTGGCGTTACTATTATGCAAATGGCGGCGGGTCTGGATACAGGTAATATGTTGTTAAAAGTAACGTGCCCGATTACGTCAGAAGATACAGGTCAGACGATTCATGACCGACTTGCCAATGATGGGGCAAAAGCATTGTTAGAGGTGCTTGCTTTGATGGCTGAAGATAAACTTACTCCAACAGTGCAAGACGAATCTTTAACAAGCTACGCGCACAAGCTAGAAAAAGCAGAGGCAGAAATTGACTGGTCGCAATCTGCCCAACAAATTGACCAAACTATTCGTGCATTTAACCCATGGCCTGTGGCGTTTACACAGTTTAATGGCAAACCTCTTCGTTTGTTTATGTCGAAAGTTGTGGCAGGTAAAAGTTCAGTAGAGCCTGCAGGGACGGTTATTGATGAAAGCCCAGCAGGTATTGAGATTGTTACCGGCGACGGTGTACTATCATTTTCACGTTTACAGTTACCGGGTAAAAAAGCGATGGATGTGCGTGATTTTTTAAATGGCCGTTCTTTGCTTGATTGTAAGCTGCCTTCGTGACCTCTAAATCAAATAACCCCAGAACCACTGCTGCAAAAATACTGCAATCAGTTATTTATAAAGGCGAATCACTTAGCCCTGCCTTGCAGGATGTTGAGGACCCGATGGTGCGTGACCTTTGTTACGGCTCTTTACGTTGGCATGAACCTTTATCAGCTTTGATAAATGAACTACTTAGCAAAAAAATCAAAAATAAAGACAAAGATATTGAATGCCTGATTCGTATCGGTCTCTATCAAATTATCTATCAAAAAACGCCAGACCATGCTGCTGTAGCGGAAACGGTAAACGCACTAAAAGGC
>JAZGFW010000145.1:0-5806 GCA_036479895.1 Cocleimonas sp.
GGGTTTAATTGAATCAGGAATTTATAGAGATATTATTAATGTGGTAGTGACAACACAATAATAGCTTACATGGATAAACAGGGTGTACAGGATAAGTACTTTTAATCCTGTCTATCTTGTACATCCATGTTGAGCTTTTTAAAGCCTTACTCATTTACTACAAGCGCGCCAACATCGTGTACCTGACCTTTCTTGTTAGGCACATAAACATTAATTGTTCGCATATCAGGATAATCAAACAACTCTAGCTTGTACCTTCCCATAGGGATGGATGCTATGCGAAAACGTCCTGCTTTATTAGAGAAGAAGGCTATCGTTTTACCTTTTCCTGAAATAGGAACCCATTGTCCACCTTTGTACGCTAATGGCTTCTTGGCGGTATCTACTAACTCTCCATCTAAGATAGTGGAGGGTTCTCCACCTGCTTTAATGGCATAGCCTTGGTGATAGCGTGGAAAGACTTCAAACTCTGTTTTTTCGGAATCATATCCGTTAGGCAGGGTAGACTCATCAATATTTATATTTTGAAAACGATACGATTCTAAGGGCACAACAGCATTCTTTCCATTAGCTGGGATCAATGATGTGTAGTTTTCGGGTAAGTTACTGTTGCTGTTGTCTGAGTATCTAAACCTGCCATAACCATTCTTTACAGCAATAGGATTCTTTTGGTTAGATGGGCCTTTGACCAGTGCGAAGCTATCATTAATAGGGTAAGAGGTTGCGCATTCTTTGCCGACACAGGCGATACTGCTATTAAAGCCTACATTAAGTCGTTGCGTATGTGAGTTACTATTAGTGCTTTTCGTATCATGGGCACTGAGTTGTGTTTCATAGTTTGTATCTCGGTAGCGAGCATCTAATTTAATATCATTTGAGTTATCACTATGAATGGTTTCAATTGATCCAGATAAGCTTTCGCGTCCCACTTGCCCAGCAGGTTTATAACTAAGCTTTGAAGAAATACTGCGATCTTTGCTGTTAGCGAGTAGCTCTAAGTTTCTTCTTGAACCACGTTTATTGAATAGGCGATCAAGGGGCATAGATATTTGCAGATTCACCGCAAAGTCATCACGGGTATCAAGTTTTGCACCGATGCGTAGATTAATGCCATTGTTAAATCGTTTATTGGCAGATAGCGTTGCTGATAAACTATTGTCAGCATCGTAATAACTGCTAGCGCCAAGGTTTAGTGAGCCATGCCAGTTTTTAGGCAAATTAAAACTAAATCGTGTTTGTAGCTGTGCTCGTAATCGTTTCGATGGATTATTCAAGTTATTGACTTGGTTTAACTGTGCAAAGTTTCTGCTTCTAAACTCTTCCGTGATTGTCATACTATTTATGAAACGACCCACCCGCGTATCAAGCTTCAACATATCTTGGCGTAGGGTATCAAGTTTAATAATTTCACGTTGAATATTGGGTTTAAATTCTAAACGAGATGCAAATCCTGCACGTTTATCTTGTCCACCGCTGACAGCAACACTCGCTTTTAATGAACCGAGCGATATAGAAGTAATAGCTTCGGCACCCAATAAGTAGCTGTTCGGGCTAAGTTGTGCATCTAGGCTCATGGTTAAGTCTTTAGAGATTCCTTTTTCATAATAAGCACTTAGGACAGGCTGGTTTTCTAAATTCTTATTTGTTCCAGCTTGTTGGTTGCTAAGGTAACCTAAGCTAAGGGCATAAAGCGATAAGCCTGGTTTTAATAAGTGAGAGTCATAAAACTGCTCACTGGTTTTTACAGTTACTTTTCCAAATTCATCGGTAATTTTTACACGAATGTTATTTGCGCCATCGCTAAGGCCAATGTCTTCTAAGGAATAAACACCCTTAGCTAGATAGAAGCGTTGACGAAGGCTGTTGTTAATATAAACCTCAACCGTTGAATCTGTTTCAAGTATAAAGGATTGGTTTGCTCGGGGTCTGAGTTGTAGCTCAGGCTTCATAAAGAACTCTTTGCTTCCTCTAATGCCGATTAGCTCAAGATTTTCTTGAAAGTTACGACTGCCTGTTGAAACATTACCCACGACAAAGCGCTGTAGTTTTTCGGGCTTGTCGTAAGTGATGGAGGTTCTACCCAAGCTTACCTTGTCATTATTAATATTAACCGTGGTTTCTAAGACCCGATTGTTGATATTTAGGCTGCCTTCCAACTTAACTTTAACGTCAGCTTTCTTACTGCTTGAGTCAATGCCAAGTGTTGAGTACATGTTTAGAAAGGCACTGATCTCTTCTGCAGTCATTTTATTTTCTTCGCGCACCGATGCTTTCTTTTTACTAATTAGGGATAAAATCTGTGGTTTGCGTAAAGTGGGGTCAATGTGCAAATCTAAGCTTAAATTCAGCGCGTTGTAAGTCGCATCCATGCCTAAATCAGCGAGTGCTTTAAGGGATGTTTTTTTCTGTTGTGAAAGTTTTTTCTGTACTCTGTTATAAATATGTTCTTTTAAAACATCTTTGAGTGATTCTAAAAGTGTTTCTGTTTCTACTCGATCCATTAGTCCCGATTTATTCGCAAAAATGGTAATTTCACCTATGGCTACTTTATTTACCCGAAAATCGACCACCACTTTTGATGCCATCGCTATTGGCGCTTTCCCCCCAAACGCTTGCGCGTATAAAGAAGCAAGGTCATTACTGCCCTGACTATTGGTACTGCTTTCGGTGTTATTTGTGCTTTCTGTTGAGTCAGCGCCTTTCTTAACTTGTTGATGTGCGGGCTTACCAAATGCTTGAGAATAAAGCGCTGCCAGATCATTCGAACTATACTGTTTTTGTTCTTCGGGCTTATCGCTGTCTTTGCTTTGAGAAACAGGCGTATTTGTAGTATTGGTCAATTGAGTTGTTTGAGGAGGAGGCTTAATCACAGCCGTCTTGTTTGTTGTTGAAATACTTGTCGTAACAGGTCTCGTAACATTAGCGTTAAGTGCTGTGCTTTTTTTGCCAAATGCTTGCTCGTATAAAGCGGCCATCTCAGCTTCTTGAGCTGTTTGCGCTTGTGCAGTTATAGAAGCAATAGGCGATAAGGTGCTTAACGCTGTTAAAAAACCAACAGCTAATAAACGAAAACCCCTCTTATATGGAGGGGTTGATTGATTAGATAAATGCTTCATGACAGTTAATTAAAACGGTCAACAATTGTATTTAATTATCGTGGATACTTAATTGTGCCAGCCCAACGCCCATTCACAAAACCTCTGGGTAATGGAATAAAGAAGCGCTTTGTTGCACCAGCGAGTACATTATTACCTTCAATACCAATTAAGTTTTTACCTTTGATGTTAATCACCTTGCCGCCATTACGTAGGCTTAGTGTGGCGTAGCTCATTAATTGGTGGCGTGTACCATTATTGCTTATTGTTACTGCCAGTTTATTTCCATGGCGCTGTACCGCACGAACTTGTAGATTACTTTTGGTATTATTGGGTTGAACATAAAGCGCGCCAACCAAGGTCATTAACATGCTAATACCTGTTTGTTTCTTCTTTTCTAAAGAGACATAAACTTGCTTAGCAATCAGACGATAAGCTAACTCTCGTGTTACCTTTTGTTTACCAACCCACTCAATACGCACTTTTTGAGTAGTACGTGGAGGAATAATAGTTTGTGGCGGATAAATCATAAAATCTCTATCTGCAGGTCTTCTCACTTCTTTGTTGTTAATTTGCTGACGTGTCGTCACGCTAAATTGAACGGCGATAGGCTTATTACTTTCATTAGTTACTTTAAATGTCTGCCTAGCTCCGCCACCTGCAGGTTTTACCACAACCGATAAAGGGTTCATTTGCAAAGCAGTTGCTTGATGCGTAAATAGGGTGGTCATTAATAGCAGTAAAAATGAGGCTATGAATGATAGTTTTGTCTTGTGTTTCATTATCTTATGTCCATTTTATTTTAATTTTTAGAACAGTGAATAATTCACTATTATGTACACTTGATACTACTACTTTAGAGATTTACCTTAGCTTAATATTTAAGTTTTAAAAAAATATTTTTTCGGTAACTTTCGTGTTTTTATTTACTAAGCTTTTTAGCTGCGACCGAGAAGATATGCCAGTTGTGTGGATCACCCTGTGTATTTAAAGCTGTCTGTTGGTTCTTGCTCTTTCATATCAAACCTCGGTAATGAGGTTCTATAAATAATATGCTATGAAAACTGAATAAAAGTTGAAATGGTTTTATTAATCAAAAAGGGGGATTTGATTAAACTCGTGCTAGGTAAGTGTATTACGGCTGAGCCAGCAATAAAGGCAAGAATCCTTCTACATCGCCTTCTTCAAGCACTAATTCAAACTTTAAAGGGGCTTTAACCATAATTTTAGGCTGAAAAGCTTGTGAAAAAATACCTGAAATTATATCAATAGATTTAAATACCGCTGCAGTGATTGGTTTGCTGTCATTGGCTTCTAAATCATAAACCCATAAACGGTATTGCTGAGTATTTTTTAATGAGGGTAAATTAATAAACTCTACGACACCCTGCTGTTTGGTACTACTCCAAAGTAAACGACCTTGAACATGCTTAACCATAGGGTTTAGTGTACGCAACCAGTTAGTATCGATCGTATCGCTTTGTTCTAGGATGCTTTCTTTCAAGTGTTCTAACTCAGTACGCTCAAGCTGTTCAATATGACTTAGTGGTGTTTTTTGCTGCGAATTTTGATAAAAGCTTAATCCTAGGTACGATAAAACCATGATAAGTACGCTAGAAAAGAAAATAATCAGCCACAAGGGCAGTTTATTTTTATTTTCAGTGTTAGCTGTACTACTATTCATTCTTAACCTGTTAACTTGAGTTTTAATCATGCCTACACAAACACATATTCTTGGCAAAGATGCCGCGCTTGAAGATTCTATTCAAACAATGACCCAGAAGCTTCAAACTATTGGCTTTAATATCATCGAACAATCATGGCTCAACCCGATCGCAAACGTTTGGTCAGTTCATATTCGAGATAAAGACTGCCCACTGCTCTTTACGAATGGAAAAGGTGCTTCAAAAAAGGCGGCACTTGCTAGTGCACTGGGCGAATTTTTTGAACGACTCTCCACGCATTACTTTTGGGCAGACTATTATCTTGGGGATAATATAACGAATAGCGAGATAGTTCACTATGCAAATGAGGTGTGGTTTACACTAAATAATGATGGTTTATGGCCTGAACAGTTGCTAAACGAGGAATTGAAAGCCTTTTATGATCCTGAAAACGCACTCGATGTAAATAGCTTGGTTGATGCAAATTCAGCCAATCCAAAGCGCGGTATTTGTGCTTTGCCTTATATTTGCGAGCGCACACAAAAAACAACATATTTCCCTGTTAATATAATTGGTAACCTCTACGTTAGCAACGGCATGTCAGCAGGAAACACCCTATTTGAAGCCAGAGTGCAGGCACTTTCTGAGATTTTAGAGCGTTTTATTAAATTTAAAATCATTGCAGAAGGGATTAGCCTTCCTGATGTGCCCGCAGAAGTATTAAACCAATATCCAGAAATTCAAGCAGGTATTAAAGAACTAGAAGAAGCAGGTTATGGCATCTTAGTGCAAGATGCATCTTTAGGTGGAAAGTATCCTGTCATGGTCGTGACACTGTTACACCCAGAAAACCAAGGTGTTTATGCTAGCTTTGGCGCACATCCAAAATTTGAGGTTGCACTTGAACGTGCTTTAACAGAGTTATTACAAGGACGTGGTTTAGATGCCTTAGGTGGGTTTGCCGAAGCAGGTTTTGATCAAGATGAAATAGCCAGCCCACAGAATTTAGAGACGCACTTTATAGATTCCAGCGGGATTATTAGTTGG
>JAZGFW010000146.1:0-2877 GCA_036479895.1 Cocleimonas sp.
GTGGTTCTTTTACTTGTATTTTCGGTGTCTTCCAGAGGAAAATTGAGTGTTAAAATACTCGGCTTTCATCTTTATAGTGACTCTGAAATCTGAAAGGTTCTTTACTTTCTTTTTCAGGGCTGACTACTTACTTCATTCTTATAATAAGGGGAATAAAAATAAAAGCATTCAAACTCTAACGGCGTCAATTTCCATCATCTTTTTATCATTTGGTTTGGTAGCCTGTGGAAGCGGGGGAAGTGGTGATGAGTCATCAAATAATAAACCACTTGCTAGCGCAGCCAGTATCACAACTGATATTGAAAAAAATAGCACTATTACACTAAAAGGGACTGATGAAGATGGTGATGCATTAACTTATTCTATTGTGACTCAGCCCACTCAAGGGGTTTTAGAAGGTACAGCGCCCAACCTTACCTATAAACCCAATAAAAATAGCAACGTTGCTACAGATAGTTTTACTTTTAAAGTAAACGATGGAAACGATGACTCTTCAGCCTCTAATATTGAAATAACGCTTATTAAAAACACTAAAGGTATTTTAATCGCACCATTAAGTGCTCAAGCATCACAAAAGATTATTGTTAATAAAACACAAGGACTTAAACTAAAAGAAACGTGTACCGATGTACCTAAAGGTTACACACCTTTAAAGACAGTAACCATAGGATTTCTCGATAGTGCAGGTACGTTAATAAAAAATACTACAACGGATGAATGTGGGATTTTTTCTCTCACCGTTCCAAACAATGTTGTCCAAGTCAAAGTTGAAAGCTCCGGTAATAAAGATTTAACGGCTGATGTTAGTGTTTTCTTAGCACAGGGAGGAAGTGGCACTGCTTCAACTATACCTGTAGGCTCAACGTATAAAATTTCTGCATTACAGATGACTGCTGATAAAACAGCAATATTTACCGTAACTGATACTGTAACTAATAACGCAGTCATTGGCATCCCATCCTCCGCATTATCCCTAACAATCAATACTGTAGATGACAGTATTAATAAACTATCCAGTGCGGCGAATACGCCTAACCCCGCTTCAATTACAATGATCTTAGATGCGAGTGAATCTATGAACACTCAAAAAGTCGGGGATGATGATAAGGGTAATTCTTATACGCTTATACGTATAGCTACAATGGCAGCACATGCGTATCTTGATAATATGCCCAGTACTGATGAAACAGGCTTTATCATTTTTGATAGCGACGTTTATTTCATGAATGATGATATGATTTCCACGTTATTTACACTTACTGATTTAGCAGGTAATGCTGCGAGTTATGTCTTTAGTGAAGATGGCTATTCTACAGAAGCTAAAAAACTACGCTTTATTGTAGATACCTATTATCACCGTAACAGTTTATATTATAAAGACTTTGAGTCGTTTATAGAAAAACATGCCGATACACCAGACTTGCAAATACCTATTAGCGAGTATCCGTTTTATAATGCAACAGCTATTTATGATGCTATAAAAGAAGGTGTTCAAAAAACAGCTTCTCGCACTAATAATAGAAAAGTTATTATATTAATGTCTGATGGTGAAGATGTGAGTAGCTCAATTACTAAAGCTGAGGCAATTGAATTAGCAAAAACTGAATCTATTTCAATACATACAGTAGCTTTTGGTGAGGGATTTAATTCTCAAGACTTAGAAGATATTGCTAATGAAACCAACGGAAGTTTTACACAGGTCGTAGGCTTTGATTTATTGAATATCTTTCAAAGTATCCAAACAGGCATTATTTTCCAGTACATTGCTGATTTAAATAGCGCTACAAAAAAAGGAGATGAAGTGGTTTTAACTTTGCATTACAACGGTGAAACTGCAACCAGTGAAATCACACGTTAACGTTTCGTTAATTTGAAATTAAATCAAAAGGAAAACACATGACTAACAAACTAAATATTGTAATAAGTTCACTTGTATTAAGTAGTGTATTTTTAACAGCTTGTTCGCAAACTGCACAAAATGAGTCCATGCAGGGCGCTTCGCAAGGTGCTTCTCAAAACACGGCCTCACAACAAAGTACTTCTCAAAACGAAACGGCTAAAGTAGCAGAGCCGGTGGCAAGGGCTAATGTTCATACACACCCTGCAAACAAGTGTACCCGCACAATCTCACATGCACATCCGAATGGCGCAGGTAAGCATGTTCATCGTTATAGCTGCCAAAACAATAATACTAAAGATGCTAACTCACACACCCACCCAGCAAATAAATGCACTCATTCAACTACCCACTCACATCCAAACGGAAAGGGTACACATTCACACCGTTATAGCTGTCAAAATAATGGCGGTCAAAAGGCTAATACTGGAAAAGGTCACTTACATCCAGCCAATAGTATGACAAATTCAGTGAGGCATTCTCATCCAAATAGCACGGTTAAGCATACGCATCATTATGGAAAGTAAGTACTAGGTTTTCTTGTAGTGCATACATAGCATAGGCTTAGTACAGAAACTAAAAGCCACGGAGTTATCTACGTGGCTTTTTTATTAAGGCGGCTCATAGGGATTCTCTCTAATGAGCTTACCGTTTGTTCTTTTAACGGTTAACTCAATTATTAGAACGCAGTCATAAAGCGCCTTAGAGGCAACACTATATTAGAGTTTTTAATATTTAGTTTATTTTTAGATTCCTAGCGTTGCTAATACCTGCGATTCATTTCTTGCTTCGCAATCATGAACCGATTAAAGCGCCTTAGAGGCGCCTTTAATCGATCCACTTCCGCGCATTTCTAAACATCCGCATCCATGGGCTATCCTCACCCCAGTCATCCGGCGTCCAAGAGTTGGTCGCTGTACGAATCACGCGTTCAGGGTGGGGCATCATAATGGTGAAACGACCATCAGTATTTGATAAGC
>JAZGFW010000147.1:0-6116 GCA_036479895.1 Cocleimonas sp.
GGGTCATCTCCAACATAGACCGTTTCATGCTTTTTTGAACCAGAAAGTTGTAGGGCTTGATCGAAAATATCTTGATGAGGTTTAGACACACCGGCTTTCTCAGAAGAGAGTGTAAAATCGAATAAATGCCCTATGCCAATATGATTCACATCGGCATTACCATTACTGATTACACCCAGAGAATAATACTTGGATAGATTCTCTAAAACATCCAGCGTACCATCAAAAAAAGTTACCTCATTACGCGCCAGCCAAAACACTTCAAAACCTGAATCAACATAGCTATAGTCATAAGAAAACTCATCGGCTAGCTCCTCCATCCAATGTTTACGTAAATGAGTGAGATCGTGCAAATTATCTTGTTGCGCCTGCATAAAAGTAATTCGATGTTCGATCAACTGTGAGGCGCTATATTTTTGAGTGATCTTTGGGTAATATGAGCTTAACCAGTCATAGAAGCATTGCTCCGCATGGATAATTACGGGGTGACATTCCCACAAGGTGTCATCTAAATCAAAAGCAATGCATTTAATATTCATGGGAGAGATTATATATGGAAGCGCTTTTAAGCACCCTTTTTTTAAAGACCAAGGCTAAGTTTTTCCGTTTATTAATACTACTTTTGGTGGTACTTGCCTTACCATTGCAACAAGCACAAGCAAAAACAGTAGTTTTGGTACATGGTTTTTTATCTGATAGTCAAATTTGGAAGACTTCGGGCTTTACTCGAGCGCTTCAAAAAACGGAGTACATTGACGGTGGTGTATATAGTTTTAACCCTGTGGGAATGCTTATACCGTACCCCTCTGCGCGTGCGCCCCAAAATATTTTTTATACTGTTGAGCTGCCTTCACAAACAAACTTACAAACGCAAGAAAGCTTATTAGTACAATATCTACAACAAATTTATTCCCAACGCCAAGAGCCCCTAACCTTAGTTGGTCACTCAGCAGGTGGTGTAATCTCAAGGCTTTATCTTCTTGATCCCATCCACATGCCAGTCAATGGTCTTATCACAATTGCTACGCCTCATTTAGGAACACCTACGGCTAATCTGGCCTATCTTGCTGGTAATTCTCCCATCGGGATGATGGTAAGCATGGTCGGGGAAGATGCATTACAGGATTCTCGTGGTTTATTTTCTGACTTAAAAGAAGAAAAACCCGGTACTTTTTTATACTGGATGAATCATCAGCCACACCCTGACATTCACTTTGCATCAATCATTCGTAAAAATGAAAGTATCTCAAAGCCTAACAAGTTTGATTTTATTGTCCCGCCATTTAGCCAAGATATGAATAATATTTGGAGCTTAAAAGGTAGGTCAGGTGTTGCTATTACCACAGATAACCATGCGCTAAACTACAAAGATGGTTTAGTAGTAGTTGATATTCTTAAACATATTACCTCTCCAAAAAAATGAAACATAAATGACTCGCGCGTATTTCATTCCGCTCTACGGCGCTTTTCTATCTAGGTTAGCGCATTAATTGATACATCCTTTGATAATTTTTATAAATTCAATTAAACTAACAGTTCTCCACAATACCACCCGAGGAGAATGGTTGCGTAGAAAGCTTTTTGAAAAGAGCCTTCTTCAGTGATTCTTGGAGGATGACGCTGTTAATTGATGTATTTCAATTCGCGTAGCCAAATTTGACCCTAAGCTTCGGCTTGGGGTTTTTAGTTTGTGTTGTTCATCTTAAATTCAAGTTTTCTATGTTAGAGTGCAGACTTAATAAATAAAAATAATATATTTTATGTCTTCACCACTTAGAATCTTTGGGCGCAACCCACTTGTTTTTACCATCCCGCTATCGCTAATGCTCCATGCCGGTCTTTATGCAATGGGTTTTCGGTTACCTGATCCTCCTGTTGCTCCTAAAGCACCAATTTTAGATATACGATTAGTAAATCCAAGCAATGCAAAAGCCCCCAAACAGGCTGATTTTATCGCGAATAGTAATCAAGAAGGTAGCGGAGAAACAAAAGACAAATCTAAAATAAGTAGCCCAAATGCTGCTAAAGAGACTAATAATGAAAGCGGTGATGAACTTCTAAGCTCAGAAAGAACCGTTAAAAAAATTATCGAAAAGCTTGAGCCAGAACTTTTAACCACAAAAGGTAAAACGAATAAATTAATCAATAAAAAACCTAAAGAAGAAGAAAAGTTAGAACCTAAAACGACCATTGTTGATAACTCAGAAGAGACAGAGGCCATTGCAAAACTGATGGTAGAAATGAGCCAACAAGAGGAACGCTATGCTAAAAGACCACGTATTCGTTTTATAGATTCATTAAGCACCAGAGGCACGGTTGAGGCTGAATACATCGTAAATTGGTCTAAAAAAATGGAACGTATTGGCAATATAAACTTTCCGCAAAAAGCGCTAGACTTAAGTTTAAGTGGTACACTAATCTTGAATACTACTTTAGATAGAGCAGGACGTGCTGTTTCAATCGATATATCAGTATCCTCTGGTTCAAAAGTATTGGATAACGCAGCCATAAAAATTGTAAAACTCGCTTCGCCCTATGAGCCATTACCAAAAGAAATACGTGCGAAATATGATCGGCTCAATATCACTCGAACCATTATTTTTCATAAAGCTAAAGGCGAAGAAGCTAAGTTTTATTCTAAGTGATGCTTTACCCCGTAATATTCAAGCTATAGCAAGTTGAGACCTTTGCTCTCAGGTTATTAATTAGGAAACTTTAGCGCAATGGAAAAAGAGAGAATGCAAAAGAATAAAGAGCAACATTTTTTGCAAAGCCAATTTCTAATTGCAATGCCAAACCTATCTGACCCCTATTTTGAACATTCAGTAACCCTTATTTGTCAGCATAATGATGAAGGCTGTTTTGGGCTTACCATTAATCGCCCGATACAAGTCACTCTCTATGAACTCTTAGAACAGTTGAATATTCCCATTAAAAACAATTCAATTAAAGGCATTCAAGCATTAAGCGGTGGGCCCGTCCAGCCAGAGCAAGGCTTTGTTATTCATGATAAGCATGCTAATAAAACATGGGAAAATACACTTAAGATCAGCGATGATTTATTTGTCACCGCCTCACGCGATATTTTACTGGATATTGCCAATGATGAAGGGCCTGAAAATTTTTTACTCACATTAGGCTGTGCCAGCTGGGTTGCAGGTCAAATGGAAGCAGAGGTAATGAATAACTCTTGGCTAAACTGTGATGCGGATAAAAAAATAATTTTTGATACACCTTATAAAGAACGCTGGCATGACTCAGTAGAAAAGTTAGGTATAGATGCTACTTTTATTAGTGATGTAGCCGGACATGACTGATGGCAACAATTCTAGCATTTGATTTTGGCTTAAAACGGACAGGAGTGGCGGTTGGCAACACCTTAATAGGTACAGCAACACCTGAATGCACATTACAAAGTAGAGATGAAAAACCAGACTGGGATGGAATTACGCAACTTGTTGAAACGTGGAAACCAGAAAAGATCGTAGTGGGTATGCCAACTGAACTTGATGGCAGTGAAAGCACACTCACTAAACGAGTGACGCGTTTTTGCAATCAATTAAATGGGCGATATAATTTGCCAGTTGAACAAGAAAACGAACAGTTCACCTCAATAGAGGCCGCTGAGCGATTAAAACAATTACGCCAAAGTGGGCGCAAACAAAAAGTGAAAAAAGAAGAAATTGATAAAATTGCTGCTTCAATCATCCTTGAAAGTTGGTTGAAAAATAATGGGCACTACTAAATCGGGCATTGTAAAAATGACTACCAGAAAAAAACTACAAAAAAATCAATCGGATTATAACGTCGATCATCTTCTACAAGAGATGTCAGAACGACTAACGAATATTGTAAAAGAAAAGCGTGATGAAGCACCTGTAATGGTAGGAATCCACACAGCAGGGGTTTGGATTGCAAAAGCATTGCATAAATCATTAAAAATCGAAGAACCCTTGGGAGAGTTAAATATAAATTTTTACCGCGATGACTTTAGTCGCATCGGGCTTCATCCGCAGATTCAGCCTTCTAATATTCCTTTCAATGTAGAAAATAAACATCTCATTTTAGTTGATGATGTACTATATACAGGACGGACTATTCGTGCAGCCATGAACGAACTTTTTGACTTTGGCCGCCCTGCTAGCATTACTTTGGTCGTGTTAATTGATAGAGGCAACCGTGAGTTGCCTATAGAGGCACAAGTTGTTGGTTTTAAATATAAAATGGATGCCGGCAGCTACTTTAAATTGAGCAATACAGATGATAATTTGGAGCTAGAAATAATCGATCGTGAGCAAAAATAAATTTACAGAATGGCAACGAGATAATAATACTATAAAAGATTCTACGCCAGGCCCATTACCTTCATCCATGCAGTTAACTGCTGATGGCAAGCTTAAGCATTTTTTAACAACAGAAGGCTTACCTCCCTTATTATTAGAGGAAATTCTGGATCGTGCCGAACAATTTGTATCACTCCCCAACAAAGCTATAGTTCAGGCACCTTTACTACGCGGCAAAACCGTAATGAATCTTTTCTTCGAGAACTCAACACGTACCCGCACCACCTTTGAATTAGCCGCTAAACGTCTTTCGGCCGACCTTGTTAATCTTGACATCCGTAATTCTGCTACAACCAAAGGCGAGAGCTTGCTTGACACCATTCGCAACCTAGAAGCAATGGGTTCTGACATGTTTGTGGTGCGGCATCCAAGCAGTAGTGCCGCTCATTTTATCGCACGATATTGTGCTCCACATATTAGTGTGATTAACGCTGGCGATGGTCGCCATGCCCATCCTACACAAGCAATGTTGGATATGCTTACCATTCGCCAATTTAAAGAGCGCGACTTTACACCGTTAAAAATTGCCATTATTGGTGACATCAAACATTCTCGAGTGGCTCGCTCTCAAATTCATGCGCTAACCACTTTATGTGCGGGTGAAATCCGACTTATTGGCCCCAAAACACTCATGCCAGAGAGTATTGAGCAAATGGGCGTTACGACCTATACAAATATCGAAAAAGGCTTAGATGACATTGATGTCGTGATTACGCTACGTTTGCAACATGAGCGCATGAATACAGCAATGCTACCTTCAATCAGAGAGTTTTATGCACGTTATGGCTTAACTGAGGAGCGCCTGCAACTCGCAAAACCAGATGCTATTGTTATGCACCCTGGCCCTGTAAATAGGGGTGTAGAAATTGACTCACGCGTAGCAGATGGATCACAGTCTGTTATCCTACAACAAGTAACAAACGGTATTGCTGTACGCATGGCAGTTATGTCGATGGTAATGAGTTCTCATGTTGCTGGAGATGCATCATGACTGCAAAAACAACATTGATAAAGAACGGTAGAATTATTAATCCTGCAAGTCAACGTGATGAAGTTGCCGATATTGCTATAAAAAAACGTAAAATTATTGGTATTGGTGATGAGATTCCTAGAGACTTTGAACCAGAGCAAACCATAGATGCCAGCAACCTTTGGGTGCTGCCAGGGATTATCGACCTTAGTGCATACTTACGCGAACCCGGTCAAGAAAACAAAACCAGAATCAATTTTGAAACCCGTGCAGCCGCTAGTGCTGGAATCACACGAATCTGCTGCATGCCAGAAGTAGATTCACCTATAGATGGTGGTGCAACCGTTAAACTTATCAAGAGTAAAGCCAAACAAGCTGGCTTTGCACGTGTAAGCGTAATTGGTTCACTTACCCAATCGTTAAAAGGTGAGCAACTAAGCCACATGGGCAGTCTAAAATATGTAGGTTGCGTCGGCGTAAGCCAAGGGCACGAAAAAATCAAAGACCTCGCTACGTTGCGAAAAGCAATGGAATACGCTGCTACCTTCGAACTCCCTTTATTTTTACACCCTATTGAGCACTCATTAATGGAAAAAGGTGGCATGCACGAGGGCGCTTTAGCTACACGCCTAGGCTTAGCACCAATACCCTCAGCATCAGAAACGATTGCAATGGCACAAATTATTTCACTTGTGGAGCTCACTAAAACCCCTGTTCATTTCTGCCGACTGTCCTCCGCTGACAGTATTCGTTTGTTAACAGATGCAAAAGAAAGAGGACTACCCGTCACCGCTGACGTTGCC
>JAZGFW010000148.1:0-9029 GCA_036479895.1 Cocleimonas sp.
CTTCAATCCAACACAGTAATTCAAAATCTAAACTTGAATCGCCAAAGGCTCGAAATCGAATACGAGGCTCAGGTGAATTGGTAACTAATGATTCACTTGTCGCCACATTCATTAAAATCTCCCTGACCTTATCGGTATCAGTGCCATAAGCCACACCCACCTTCACGCGTATTCTAAATTTAGGGTGAGGACCACCGCTTTGATTAGTGACTTTGCTATTACCCATAATAGAGTTTGGCACGGTAACTTCTACATCATCACGTGTTAAAAGACGCGTACTGCGCAAACCTATATGTGTGACCTTTCCGCGTTGCCCGTCATCCAGAACAATATAATCACTAATTTTGTACGGACTATCAGCAAGAATAAATACCCCTGAAAATAAATTGGCCAGCGTATCTTTGGCCGCAAAAGACACTGCCAAACCCATAATACCCGCCGAGGCAACCCATGCGGTCATATCAATACCCCAAATCTGGAACATGATATAACCCGCAATAGCAACAATCAGCAGCTTTGATAGATTATCAAATAGGGGTAATGTTTGTGGTTGAATTAAGCGTTGCTTTTTACTCGCTCCACCAGCCCATGCTAACTGTTGTAAGATAATTTTAGACGAGCGAATAATCGCAATCATCCAAATAAGTACACCTATTGTTTTAAAACCATGAATTAACTTATCTGTCAGGCTATCCGTTAAGGGCATGATCTGTACAGCAGTTGAAAACCCTGTAATCACTAATGAATAGTAAATTGGCGGACGTGCAATATTAAGTAAACGATCATCAAGATATGTTTTAGTCTTACTCGTTAGTACTTTTAAAATACGAAAAATTACCCATGAGGTAAGTGATGCAAAAATAAAGGTAATTAAAAATACAGCGCCCCCCTGTATCCAAGGTTGGCCACTAAAAAAATCAAGCACAGGTGCAAGGTATGTTTCAAACTGCTCCATTTAAATCCCCGTTGGTTACTCTAATTATTATCGTAGCGTAGCTGTGCTTTACAGAAAATGAATAAACCGAAAAAAACATAATTTCTTATATAAAAGGCCTTATACCTTCTGTCTGATAGCGCCCTGATTAGCTAGGCACTTTAGCAGAAAAGCGGTATATTTAGCTGTAATCAAATAAAAATAAGTAAGTTTCGAGTTGGCTTCCTAGCGTTATTGCCTACCCCAGTTCGTTTTATTAGAAAATATGAAAAATATGCCCCAAAAAAATAATGGATTTTCATTGCTAGAGATACTTATATCTTTAGTAATTATGTCTGTTGGCATGATGGGGCTGGCAGGATTGAAACTGGTGGCACTTAAAGGTACCAATGAAGCACATTTTCGTCATGAAGCAAGCCTTTTAATGGCAGAACTGGCGGATAGAATGCGAGTCAATGAAGAAGCAGTTGATAATGGTTCTTATAAATTAAGCACACCTATTAATCTAGTAACAGCCACAAGACCTAACCCTGATTGTGGTAGCGCTTTATGTACAGCTGATGAGTTGGCAAATTACGATCATTATCATATTGCGCTTAAAATGAGATCAGCTATGCCAGGGAGTTCGTTACTAATAACCTGTCCTAATAACCTATGTACTACCGTATCAGATGTAAAGGTTAAACATACGATAGTGATTAATTGGAAAGAGAAAAAAGATAAATCTGAAAATATGGTTACGATAGTTGATGATGCAACAGTAGTAAATGAATTTAATGATCGCAAAATTACTTTAGTAATTACTCCTTAAACAGTGAATGTAATATGACCCTAATAAAAACTACATCATTAGTATTACGCAGGAATCAAGGGCTCTCTTTAATAGAGTTATTGATTTCTATGACGCTGGGTTTGAGCCTAATTGGTGGCCTTATGTCGATGTACTTAGGCAGTAGAGCGTCAGATAAAACACGCACAGAACTTGCAGATATTGAAGCAAATGCACGCGTAGCTTTTAGTTCTTTAAGGCAAGTTATTGAACATGCAGGTTATAGATCGTCAGCTATTTTGGGCACGTTAGATAAGCCTTTTCAAACCACTGCAGATGGCTCCATTGATAACCCAGATTGCCGAGATGATGATGAAATGATTGTAAGTGGGCTTGGTACATTAAGCGGTATATTAAACCCGCCTACAGAGTTAGTAGGCTATACAAAAGATGCTGATTCGGGTGATAGCATTACCGTTATTTATCGAGCAGACAACCCCGTTACAGGTGGTATTTTTACAGATTGCGCTTTTGGTGACTATGCCACGGCTACTTCAACAACAGCTGAAAATGAAGCGAGACAACTATCGTGTAGCGTAGATCAAACCAGTGGAATACCTACTGCAGCTGATGCAAAAATATACAGTGGGTATTATTTAAAACCTGTTGCAGGAAAACTTAAGCAGTTGGTGTGCTACGGGTCGAGAAAAACAGATGCGGCCCCTCAAATTATTGCTGAGAATATAGATAATATGCAAATTCTCTACGGTATCAGAGTCGATGGAAAGTTAACCTACAAAAATGCTACTAGTTTAGAGGCAAATAATGAATGGGAAAGTGTTGTAATTGTACAATTAGCCCTTTTGGTAGGGTCTGAAAATGAAAAAGTATTAGAAAATTCTCAGGACAGAACATATCAATTATTAGATAAAACAGTAAGCAAAACAGAAAATGATCGTCGAATGTATAAAGTGTACACAACCTCTATTAATTTACCAAACCGAAGCCGAAGAGGGTTTAAATAATGAAAAGCCTTAATTCAATAAATCAACAAGGGGCAACCTTAGTAACATCTATGATGATGCTAGTAGTCATGACCATTGTAGGTGTGTCGGCGGCAAAGGTATCAAGTATAGATGTTCTAGTGGCAGGAAATGAACAACAAAAAATGATGCTATTCCAAACCACGCAAAGTGACTTAAATGATTTATCAACACCGCTTAAGTTATTTGCCCCGCTTGTTGGTGAGGTAGGTGAAGATGACAGTAAAGCAGAGTTTGATTCAAATGGAAAATATACAGTATCTACAAGTACAGTAAAAGTGGCTGTTATTACCGATCTGAATACAGAGTATAAGTGTGAAGGGGTTAATGGAAAAGCGGTAAGCATTGGGCCCAGTACACCACCCTGTAGGCTTTATGATTTTAGTGTTTCTACAAAAAAATTAAATAGTGGGGCACGAGAGTCAGCCCACCGTGGTGCAGGTAAAGAAGTCCCTAACGACAATACTAATAATGGAATATAAGAAATTCTACTGTTATGACACCTGCGTCAAAAGCGTTAATAAGAAAGTACCACATAAAATTAAAATAATTTATCCCTTCTAGGGTAAGAGCTTAATTATGAAAAAACTACATCTAAGGCAAGTCTTAAAATCATTCTTCTTGATTACTGTACTGGCTACAATGACCTATACAAAAGCAGAAGACACCGAAGTATTTTCTACGGTGAATATTACCAATAACTTACTTTTTGTGTTGGATGTATCTGGTAGCATGAATAGTAAGGTGGTAACAACCACCTATGATGATGGGACAACAGCAACCACAGGTGGTGTCTTATCAGAGTATAATTACAGCGTAAATGACTCCGCAGATGACGCACAACAAGACTGGGTAGCAGAAGAACAGCAGGCAGAAGCAGGTGATCAAAATCATAACGGTAATCACCTTGAATTTCAGCCAGATAATATTGTGGCTACGCGCTTTAGCTTTGATAATAATTCAATCCTAAGAAAAGGCCGTTATAGTAGTTTTGATAGTTATTATTATTATTATGATCAGAGAAAGGGCTGGAAGGTTGTTGAAATAACCGATATAAATATTGGTCATTCCTACATAAAGCTAACGGCAGCAGGGGATGATTCAGATACCACGGCTATTAAAGTTTCTATTGAAGATTCTGCTGCACAAGTGGCTCATGATATTTATGATTTTAATAATCATTATTATAGTAACTATAAAGATTACTATTATTACCCTTATTTCCCAAAGATAGAGTCTCGTAACTACTCAGCAGCAATAAACTGGCAGTCGATTGGTTGGACAACAAATGGAGGGTATACCACTCCTAATGTAAGCTCTTTGATTCAGCAGGTTGTTAATCGTTGGGACTGGGATGAAGGTATTTGGGATAATAGGAGCTGGAGTACTCATAATTTTATTAGTAGTTTGGCCTTTAAGTTTAAAACAGAGTCAGGCAAGCGCGTTGCATTTTCTTTTGATGGCAGTTCAACAAAGGCACCTGAATTAAATGTTACTGGTATAAAATATAAAATAAAATATAGCTATTGTACTAAATGGCGTAGAAATGGTTCGTGTAAGCGAACGAAAATAATAGTTAAAACAGTATTAGCCAATGAGTTAGTGTACTGGAATGATGATGCAAATAGCTGGACGCGTCCCCCAAATTCGTTTTCTGCCAAGACACAGAATATTTATGATGATGCCGAGCAAGAGTGGGTAGCAGCAAGTTCTGGTACTTCTTATACTGAGTCAAGTTTAGTTTTTGATGATGATCAAGTTTCTGCTGTACGTTTTGACTTAAGTAGCAACGCAATTCCGCAGGGCTCGTTTATTAATAATGCCTATATTCAATTTAGTGCAGCAAGTGATTCAAATACCGAATCAAAAATTAATATACAGGTAGAAAACTCAGGTGCACCAGTAGACTATGCCACTGACCCTGATATAAAAGGTCGTGCTTATGAGTCATCTACGCAGATAGGTTGGACATTGCCTGCTTCAATGCCATGGACAAATGATGGTACTGCTGACACTAATGAGAAAACACCTGATTTAGTGAGAATGGTTCAGCATGTGGTTGATAAAAGTGATTGGGGCAATGTTATTGCCTTTAGGCTTTTTGGTGAGTTAGGAGACCGTATTGCGCATGCACAAGACTCAGGAAACCCACCTGTCTTACATGTCGAGTTTCAGGATATAAGTGGAGTAGTTACAGGTGGCAGCGGAGTCACTACCACCCGTACTGAAAAGCGTATTGTGCTTTTAAAAGAAGCCTTAAGAGAAGTTATGGAGTCAGCTCCTAATGTCAATGTAGGCCTAATGAAGTACTCAGGTTTTCGTGATAGCTATGGCAGTTATGATGAAAACAAAAGAAATCATTTTGTTGGAGGTGTACTTTTCCCTGTTTCGCCTATTTATGAAAATGCTGGTGATTATATTGGTGACTCTAATTCAACAGATAACTTGCCAAACCCTGATGCAAGTCAAAAAGTTAGAGCCTTTATTCCAGATGTTGTTGATGAGTGGGAGCCTACTGGTGGGACACCAATAGTTGATGCACTTTATGAGGCCGCACTTTACTATCGTGGTGAAAATATGCACTACGGTAAAAATAAAAATAATAATCATTTAGTACAGAATGTAAGCCCAGGTTCTCACCCAGCTACCTATGAAGGGGGGGTAAGAATTTCAAAAAATGTGAATGCTTCTGGTCGAACTAGTATTGCTGATAGAAAATACATTAGCCCAATAACCAGTGAATGTCAGTCGAGCTTTATTGTTTTAATGTCTGATGGCGGGCCAACCTATTATTACCCAAATCGTGGGGGGCGTTCTGTCGAAGGGCCTTTTGCACAGTCTAGAAGCGACTCAGGTATTCCCTTTAATAGCACCTTATCTAATGAGATTAGTAGCTGTTTAACAGGTAATGGTGAATTAGGAAACTCAGCTACAAAATTCCCTGCGGGTACCTGTGGTCGAGAAATTACGCAATATTTAGCAACGGTTGATCAAATTCCACAAACAGGGGGAGGTCAGAATAAAAAAGGACTAAAAGATGATCAGTTTGTTAAAACCTTTACCGTAGGTTTTGGGCAAGGGTTGTCTGATGGTGCGGAAGATTATCTGCGTAGTTTGGCAACTGCCGATGGGCAGGGCTATTATACGGCTGATAATAAAACAGAGCTTAAATCAGCATTTGAGAATATCTTTGATACAGTTGCTAAAGCTAGTGGTTCACTCGCATCACCTGGTTATAGTGTGAATGTAAATAATGGCTTGGAGCATGAGGATGATATATATATCCCCGTATTCGATCGTAAAAGCACCTCTCGTTGGTCAGGAAACTTAAAAAAGTTTAAATTGGTGGATGTTGATGGGAAACGCAGGATACAGGGTAAAAATGATAAAGATGCCGTTAATGAGTTTGGAGGTTTTACAGAGGATGCTCTTGATTATTGGTCAAAACATAATCAAGCCGATGGGCTTGAAATTGAAAAAGGCGGTGTAGCAGAGTTAATTAACCCGGATGGTCGAACAGTACTAACAGATGTTGATTGTTCATCTATCAACTGTGAGTTGGTAACCGCTGATAATGACAATAGCTTAATCAGCGCTAATACTAATATTACTAATGCCCTGTTAGGTATTGATACAACAAGACTTAGTGATGCTGCAAAAACCACATTACGTCGTCGTTTAATTGATTTTGCACGTGGCTGGGAAGGTGGGTTTTATGATGCTAATGCTACGCCTAAGGGTGAGAAACGTCACTTTATGGGAGATATGCTCCATTCAGAACCTGTTGTAATCACCTATGCCAAGGAAGATAGCGAAGGAGCGGGTAAAAAGCAGTACATTTTTGCAGGTACCAATGAAGGCTATCTACATGCTTTTAATACTGCTGACGGCTTAGAAGAATTCGCCTTTATGCCACAAGCACTATTAAAAAATATCAAGAGTTTATTTGATAATAGAGGAACGTATCGTGACCATAAGTATGGTGTGGATGGCTCTATGACCTATTGGCATGATGATACAAACAAAAATGATGAAGTTGATACAGGTGAGACAGTATACCTCTACTTTGGCTTGCGCCGTGGTGGGCGCGCTTACTACGCCATGGATATTAGTGATATTAAAAAACCTAAGCTGCTTTGGAAAAAAGATAGTACCGATACGGGTATGTCCTTATTAGGTGAGAGCTGGTCGACACCTTACCTTGCTAAAGTTGGTTTAGAAAATGGAACAACGAAAGAGGTCATGATTGTCAGCGGTGGTTATGATAAACGGGATGATCGTGATAAAGCTGGCGGGCGTCTTGAAGTTAACGACTCTACAACAGATGTCACTGCAATAATGGGTAATAATGTCTTTATCATTGATGCTAAAAATGGCAACTTATTGTGGTCATTACAGGAGAGTATGGGTGATACAGCAAGCCTTCAACATAGTATTCCAGGTGGTATGAGAATTCTTGATGTTAACCATAATGGCTTAATAGATCGAATGTACTTTGCTGATACAGGTGGTGATGTTTGGCGTTTAGACTTAAGTGAAAAGCTGAAGAAAACAGGTGATGATAAATCTGTGCTAACTAAGTTTGCCTCACTAGGAGGAGCAGATGAGGATAGGCGTAAATTTTATAATGAGCCTGACGTAGCTACCTTGAATTCTAATGGTAAGACAGTCTTTGCTATATCCATAGGAAGTGGCTTCCGAGCGCATCCTAATGATAAAAACATTAATGATAATATGTATGTTCTGCAAGAAACTAGCCCTTTCAAGCCACTTGCAAGTGATTACAGTGCAATTATTCATGGTGATGGAAATAGTGATGATAAGCCTGACTTAGCTATAATAACAATAGCTAACTCAGAAGGTGAATTAACAGTTAGTACATCTGGCTTTGGAGATTCTGAAAGAGGATGGTATTTGGACTTACCAGACTCAGGCGAAAAAGTTTTAGCAACCGCTGTGGTTTTTGATGGAGTTCTTAGTTTTACAACATTAGTACCAGCAGTCGTTACCCAGGGTGTTGATGCTTGTAATGCGCCTACCAGCTCTGGGCGTTTATATGCGGTAGATATTCTTACAGGTGAGGCTGGGCTAAACCTTGATGAGAGCGAACCTACTGATGAAAATAAGGATGGAATTACTGACAATGATATCTTTATAAAAGTAGTTGAAGGAGAAATTACAGGAACACCGCAACGCGTATTTAATGCAATGAAAAAAACTGAAGCCGAGGGTGGAGCTGATACTTGTGAGCACCCAATAGATTTGCGTGTAGGGAAAAAACTGACGCAAGCTACGGGTTATGATGCCTGTAGATTAGAATCTGTATATTGGAATGACCCTCAAACGAATTAAAATGGTAGTACTATGAATTTTTTTAAAGTCGCAGGTATGGGTAGCCTTGTTCTTTTGCCCTTTTTTCTGAGTGTTACTACTGAAGCACAAATTTTTAAGTGTAGCAATGAGAATGGCGAGGTTTATTATAATGATAAGCCTTGTCCTATTGAGGACGAAGAGAAAAAAATACGAAATGAAAAGGATGTACTAAATGGTTATGTTCCAAATAACTCTCTTCTGAAAGGAGGTGATCAGAAAAAGTCATCACAACAAACGAAACAGACAAAGCAACTAGCTAACTCTGCACCTAAAAAAGTAAAAAAAATAGTGAGAAACAGGGGTAATCCGCCTGGTTCTGGAGGTAGAAGAGGAGAAGGCAGTGCTAGAAAAAGCTATGTGAAAGAGACTAAAAAAGCTGTTGCCCCACCGGCTATGAACCCTCGAACTAATCAGAAATTGACATTGAAAGACAAAAAACGAATGTTGGGTATTTATCAAACTGTTGAGTAAATAAAGATGAATGACTTTAGCTTGTGAATGTCTATCATTAAGTATATATTTCTCTACCTGTTTTAAATGCATCGTTTTACGATGCATTTTTAGTTTTACAGGCGCGTAACTCAGTTGGTTAGAGTGCCACCATGACATGGTGGAAGTCCTCGGTTCGAGTCCGAGCGTGCCTACCAAGATTCACATTCTTTACAGCTACGCTTCGTAAAGAGTTTTTAAATGGCTGACAAGTGGTCTTACGTAAGGATCACCACTGTTATAGGGGAATAATATGCCAACTATCACACTGCCTGACGGCTCTCAGCGCTCATTCGATCAACCTGTTTCAATCCTTGATGTTGCCAATGATATTGGGCCAGGCCTTGCTAAAGCAACACTTGCCGGCACGATTGATGGTAAACAATACGACGCTTCTCATCTGATTGAAGATGATATTGAG
>JAZGFW010000149.1:0-2361 GCA_036479895.1 Cocleimonas sp.
TTCTACATCCATCAAGCGAACAAGCAATGAGTGCTGTTTTTTTGGTAGCTGCTGAATATAAAAAATCAGCATATAGTCTGCCTGAAACCTCTCCTTTATCTCTATTGAAGCAAAACGTGCTTCACGCTTGTCTGCATGAGGAATCGAGACAACTAATTTTGAAAAGATGAAATGGCTCATCTCCATCGCCATAGTATCTGTTATCTGGAAAAGTAAGCGATTGCTCTCTTTATTTTGTGTCTCATCGGAGTAACACAAAACAGCTAGCTTGGGAGGAATGGAGTGACCGGTTTTTTCAGGTATTATTTGAGTACGTGCTTTTTCTTTAAATAGGGGTGAATAACTTCCCTTCGGCATTGAAATAACGAGTGCATCAGCTTCACCTTCACTATCATAGTACTTCTCTAAACGATCACGTACCCGACCCGCCATAATGCGAATCGCTGGGTTTGTATCTGAATCAAAGTCAACAGGATAGTTTAACCCTTCAACAGCGATGGTATATTGTTTTAAATTACTTGATTTACCCGCAAGTGCTTTACGCACGACATACCTAAGAAATGCTTGCATTTTTTTTGCAGATTTGAAGTGAGGGCTCTCCAGAATCGACGCCAGCTGATGCTCTACCAATTCAGGGTGGTCATCCGTAAAAGAAGATGGATTTATAGGCTTATCATGTACCACTATAATGGTCTCGAAAATAAATATGTCAATGCGGTTTTATAAAGGTAGTATACCATATATATTCACTTTATTCGCTCTATAATATAGAAGAGTTGTTGACTGATAATCCTGCTTTCACCCTCTTCTAACAACAAATAAACCCCTATCAAATCACAACTTTAATTCTCTCATTTAGAATGTAACTATGACTAAATATCTAAGCCTAAATTTCTTTTTTCTAACGATTTTCTTTATGAACGCTTGCTCTCTTAGGACAAAAAATAATGCACAAACACACCCTATCCTACCTTCAGCTTGTTTAGAAAAGACAGGGACGTTCACCCCTGTCAAAAACATTAAAACAAAAACGTCCTTCCTCGAAAAAGCAAAACGATATAGCCCAATCAAGGCTAATAATGGAGCTATTAAAAGTGACTTCAATAACGACAACACTCCTGATTATTTTTTTATTGAAAATAACCTCACTAACATACAATCAAAACCTCAGTTAGTGCTGTGTATCAGTTCAGGTCGGCACTATCAGCGTAAGCTCCCACCCTTCCCTATACATGTAAATACCAAACCTGACTTTCAGAGTATTCATGAGCGTATTGAATGGAAGAATAATCAACTTATTCTATCGGTCTTCAAATATGAACATAATTGGGGGAGTGATGATGAACTTAATAGCTATCACTACAGTAATAAAAATCAAGATTTTATCTTAGATAAACGTGAGCTAGTATCAAGCAGCGGAGATGGTATGCGGAGTAATACACACACCATCTATAACTTAAAGTCATTAAGATATCAAAAAAAATCACAGTGCGGGAGTCAAGAAGAAGCGTGTCATCCTTATCAACTTAAAGGGCATATAACCTTTCCAAAAGTAAAACCATCGCTATTCAATCCTAGAACAATTACACAAAATTAGAAAATAAAAAATGAAACTTAGAATTCTCAGTTATAACATCCACCGTGCTATTGGCTTCGACCGAAAGTTTGCACCGGAACGTATTGTCGAAATTATAAAAGGTCACAATGCTGATATCGTTTTACTTCAAGAAGTTGATGAAGGTGCACCCCGTTCGCGTGAACTACAACTAGCAAAAGAGCTTGCTGAAGCACTCCATTACCCCTATTACGCTATGGGTCACAATGTGAGCTTACGCAAAGGTAAATATGGCAAT
Source organism: Cocleimonas sp. (assembly GCA_036479895.1). Taxonomy (GTDB): domain Bacteria; phylum Pseudomonadota; class Gammaproteobacteria; order Thiotrichales; family Thiotrichaceae; genus Cocleimonas. The sequence continues at coordinate 1,854 of JAZGFW010000149.1, forward strand.
GCCACGCTAAGTCGTTTCCCTATCATTAAAGAACGTAACATTGATTTAACAATTGGTATCAGAAAGCGACGCGGCTGCCAACACACAACTATTGATCTCGATCCATTGAATAAAAACAGTAAAATAAAACATTTGGAGGTTTTTAATTTACACTTAGGTTTATCGGCCAAAGAACGACAAAAACAAGCAGGTTTATTATCTCGATCGGATGAGTTTGAAAGCCTAAACGAAAATACACCCTGCCTAATCGGTGGAGATTTTAATGATTGGCGATCATTACTTCGTGCTTTTTATGTTGAAGGTCTAGAGTTTAAATGTGCGACCGATAAAAATAATAAGTCTGGTCTGCCAAAAGCAATTAGAACTTTCCCTTCATTTGCACCACGCGGTGGCTTGGATAGAATCTATTACAAAGGTGGATTACAGTTAGAGTCAGCGAAACGCTGTCGTTTTAAAGCCTCTAAAATAGCCAGCGACCATTTGCCTATTATTGTTGATTTTAGCCTTT
>JAZGFW010000150.1:0-3549 GCA_036479895.1 Cocleimonas sp.
TTACTTTCATTGACACTTTTTAATAGAAAAGTAGAAATTTCTTCTAAGCTAAGCGTTGCATTATTGAGAAGACTCTCCCCTGCCGCGGAGATGGTAACTAAACTCACTCTTGCATCTCTTTTATTTGTTTTTTTCTCAATGAGTCCTATTTTTTCCATGGGGGCTAAAATTCTTGTTACACCAGAAGCCGTTAACTCAAGCTTTTGAGCTAAGTCAATACGGCGCATCAATTGAGTGTCAGCATTTTTCAAGTGGAATAAGAGCATATACTCTGTAAAACTTATCCCATGTACTGCACCTAATTTACCATCAATTGATTTTGAAATAATAGTGTTTACCGTCCAAAGATTCATTATAAAGGAATATTCTGTGACGTTTCTTTCATCGTTACCACTTGATATTTAATTAACTAGTCAAGTATCTATCAACTAACAATACTAATTAACCTAAATTCTACAGCTGGATAATAGGGTTGTTTTTTTAGTGAATCGAGGGATATGCGAAATACGCTCTTTGTTACGTATTTAAACTTTTCAACAGATTATCTACGAAGTGTTACCCAATAGAAGTACACAACTCCAATAATATACCTGACGTACAACGGACGTATGAAACTACTTGCCCCCATTTTTATCTAGGTTTTAAGCGCTTGCTCTATGGGCTTCATCTTCAACCAAAAAACACTCACCATAATAATTGCAATAAACGGCAATGCCGCGTAGTTGACCATCTCCCAGCCGAATTTATGTTGAAGCATTCCTGCGGATAGGGATGCAATGGTCACTAACGTAAACACGGCAAAATCATTAAAGCCCTGCGCTTTGGATTTTTCTTCTTCTCGGTAAGTTTGTGTGAGTAGCGATGTTGCACCGATGAATAAAAAATTCCAACTAACGCCTAACGCAACTAATGCTGCCCAAAAATGCCACAGCGTTACACCTGTTAGATTTATCACCACACAAATAACCGCTAACATCGCGCCCACTAACATAACGTTTAAAACACCAAAGCGCTGAATAATATTGCCTGTAAAAAAGGAAGGAGCAAACATCGCAAAGACATGCCATTGAATCACAAAGGCAGAATCACTAAAGCCGTGAGAATGATGGTTCATTGCCAGCGGCGTCGCCGTCATTAAGTAGGACATAATGGCGTAGCCAAGCATTCCGCAAATGACTGCCACGATAAACATTGGCTGGCGTACAATGAGTCCTAATGAACGAGGCGCTACCGCTTTTTGAGCTGTATCTAAAGACGCATCAGCTGATAAAGGGCCAGGAAACTTGATAAAACTAATCACCACAAAAACCAGCACGTAAATAATCGTCGCATAAATAAAGCCACCTGCAAAAGGCTCGCTAGGGAACATCGTTTGACCAAAGTTTGCTAAATTTGGGCCAACAAATGCGGCAATCACACCACCGACTAATACGTAAGAAATTGCTTTAGGGCGGTTTTCTTCGTTCACCATATCTACCGCCGCAAAGCGATAATAAATACCAAAGCCATTGAAAATACCAATCAAAAATGAGCCAACGGCAAATAGCCAAAAGAGATTATTAAACACAGCATAAACCAATAATGAAGCACCGACGATGCCAAACAGTGTGCCAATCAAAAAACCTTGTTTACGCCCTAGCCGCCCCATTAATAGGGAGGCAGGCATGCTCGTTAACATCAAGCCAAAAAACTGCAATGATAAGGGTAACGTAACTAATGATTTATCAGGTGTGAGTGTTAAGCAGACCAATGACGATGCAGTTATAAGTAGGCTGGTGCTACTCATCATTAAGGCTTGGCAGAGCGCGAGTAGGTAAACTGAATATGGAATTGATCGAAATGACATAAAAGGGAGCTCTAAATTTTTAATAATTCAAGTTCAAGAACAATAGTTCCTATGCGATACTACGTCTACCCAATTTTTGTTGATTGTTAATAACATTCAAAAAAAGTAGATAATAGCCTCCCCGCTCTGATAATAGCGGGGATTAAACATCATTATTTTAATTTCATAAGGATCGCCCCCATGCCTGTTCAACGTGCTTTATTAAGCGTCTCTGATAAAACTGGTTTACTCGACTTTGCTAAAAAACTTCATGCTCGTGGCATTGAGCTACTTTCAACTGGTGGTACGGCCAAGTTATTAAGCGATAATAATGTACCTGTGATTGAAGTCTCTGATTACACAGGCTTTCCTGAAATGATGGATGGTCGCGTTAAAACCTTGCACCCAAAAATTCATGGTGGCATTTTAGCGCGCCGTGGTACGGATGATGCCGTGATGGAACAGCATGATATTCCACCCATTGATTTAATTATCGTCAACCTCTACCCTTTTGCAGAAACCATCGCAAAAGACGATTGTACCTTAGAAGATGCGATTGAAAATATCGACATCGGTGGGCCAACCATGGTGCGTGCAGCGGCTAAAAATAATGCTCATGTGACGATTGTGGTAAACCCCTCAGATTACAGTTTGGTAGAAGAAGCACTAGAAAATAATAACGGCAGTATCTCAAAAGACTTACGCTTCAAACTAGCCACGCGCGCGTTTGAGCATACCGCACAATACGATGGCATGATCGCAAACTACTTAGGTGCAATTGTTGAGAATGACAACAAAATGGTAGATCAAGATCAGCAAATATTCCCCAGTACCTTTAATGCCCAATTTAAGCTACAACAGACAACGCGCTACGGTGAGAACTCCCATCAATCAGGTGCTTTTTATGTGTCTAATAATCAAACAGGCGCCAATATTGCGACAGCAAAGCAACTACAAGGCAAAGAGCTTTCTTACAACAATATTGCCGATACCGATGCGGCGCTTGAATGTGTTAAACAGTTTGAAAAAAATGAGTCAGCTTGTGTCATAGTAAAACACGCTAACCCTTGTGGTGTCGCGATTGGAGGTGATTGTTTAGAAGCTTATCAACGCGCTTTTAGCACTGATCCAGAATCTGCCTTTGGTGGCATCATTGCTTTTAACCAAGAGTTAGATACGATAACCGCGCAAACCATTGTCGAGAAACAATTTGTAGAAGTCATTATTGCACCCAGCGTAACCCAAGGAGCGATTGATGCGGTTAGCGCAAAAAAGAATGTGCGCTTATTAGCGTGTGGTGAGTTTGGCGAGCCACAACCCCGCCTTGATTACAAACGTGTTAACGGTGGCTTACTGGTACAAAATGCTGACCTAGACTTGTTTGAAAAGCTCGAAGTCGTCAGTAAACGTAACCCAACCGATGAAGAAATGCGCGATTTGTTATTCGCATGGAAAATAGCCAAATTTGTTAAATCAAACGCGATTGTTTACTGTAAAGACAATATGACGATTGGTGTTGGTGCAGGTCAAATGAGTCGTATCAACTCAGCACGCATTGCTGGTATAAAAGCTGAGCATGCAAACTTAGATGTAAATAATTCAGTGATGGCATCTGATGCCTTCTTCCCTTTCCGTGACGGTATTGATGCGGCGGCAGAAGCTGGAATCGTAGCGGTTATTCAACCGGGTGGATCGATGCGCGATGATGAAGTTATTGCAGCGGC
>JAZGFW010000151.1:0-10314 GCA_036479895.1 Cocleimonas sp.
CGCTGAGCTAAGGTTGCATACATCTCACGAAAATCGACCGTATGCACTAAGTCACCATCGTATAATTTACTAGGATCAAGGCTCGGTTGCCTGCCGTGTAACCCACCACGAACACGCCCGCCGAGTACAAAGTGTGGGGCAGCAGCGCCGTGATCCGTTCCGCCGCTTTTATTTTCAGCCACACGACGACCAAATTCAGAATAAGTCATTACCAGTACATTATTCCATAGACCTGCGCGCTTCATCGCATCAGAGAAAGATTTTAAACCACCACCAAGATGATTCATTAAATTATTATGCGGATTAGTTTGCCCCGCGTGTAAGTCAAAGCCCTCTAGGGAAACTTTATAAACAGGTGTATCCATACCATTGATAATCATCTGGGTGACAAGTTCTAACTTACGCCCAAAACGACTGGTTGGAAAACGCACCGGTGAACGACGTCCTCGATGAACTCGACCCAGTTCTATTGCTGCATTATTAATTTGATTTTGTGTTTTTAACATATGCGCTAGTGAAGGATTAGTAGCATGAAATTGTGTTTTATTTAAGTATTTAGTTTGGCGTAAAAATGTTTTTGGATCTTCCATAGCAACTGCTGCGCCATTTTTACCTCCCATAGGACCAAGGTTGTTATCACCCAATACAATGCCGTTTACACTGTTCCCACGTGTGGGGAGTACGCGTGTTAGCCACCCACGATCTTCGTTATGTCGTGTCGATGCAGTTTCCCACACATCAATAGAATGAAAGTGAGAACGGCTCGGTCTGCTATAACCTACGCCTTGAACCCATGCCATCTGACCTTCATTCCAAAGTGGCATTAATTGTTTTAAGTAAGGATTTAACGCCATATCTCCTTTCAGTGGAATACCATTTTTAATCGCGATTTTAGGGCGTGCTTTATAATAAAAATCATCACGAAAAGGGATAAGAGTATTTAGCCCGTCGTTTGCTCCTTTTAATTCCACCAGCAACACAATGCGATCAGGGCGCTGCCCTGCTGCCATTGCATCAGGTAACATTCCCGCTAGAGGCATGAGACTGCTGTACTGTAAGAATTCTCGTCTGTTCATTTTTTATCTTCTATTTTATTCTGTTAATTACTTGTCGCTTTTATTATCACTAAATATCACTTGAGACCGTTATTTGAGCTGGTAGACAGGATCCAACATTAGCGCCCTAACCATTCTCCGCTTTCCTGGTGTTGTTGGCAAAGGTAATACAGGCTCAAGTGGTAGTAACCACTTTACAACCTCTTCCCCTGTCGCCTTGGGCAAATAAGATTGTACTTTGGCAGAGGCACTACTATGGCGGGTTAATTTGTTGAGTAACGATGTACGAACTAATAATGTCTGTGTATCAATCCAAGACGTTCCCCCTGCCCAACCTTTAACCGTAGGAGGGTCAAATAAGTCTTGACCTAATAATTGGCTTATATGCGCTAGTTTTCCTGCTGATAATTTAGGAAAAGGTAAAGTGCGCAAAGTGCCTACAACCAAGTCCACAGGGGATTTTGTTAATGTGCCACGGTACTTGCTAGACCAAAATTGGTCGCTATTTAATACTTCGCTCATCAACGCTTTTATATTGTAATTTGATTTTCTAAAAACGCTGCCCCAACGTTTAATGACTTGAGGTTCTGGGTGCGCATCACTAACAAATTCTTTCCAAAACTTTTCGGCAATATATTCTGCGGTACGTGGTTTTTCTAAAATTATGTCAATTATTTGATCACCCGTAAAAGCTCCCGTACGCCCCATAAAGGTGAACCTTCTAGGATCATGTTTTGCTTGTGAATAGGTATAAGTGCCACGGTTGCGGTCTGTTCCCCAGCCAGTAAAAGCTATCGCCGCTGACTTAACATCTGCCTCGGTGTAATGGCCACGCCCGACGGTAAATAACTCAAGCAGTTCACGTGCAAAGTTCTCGTTAGGGCTGCCTTTTACATTTTTATCACCATCAAGATAAACCAACATGGCTGGATCACGCGCAATAGCATGAATTAAGGTGCGAAAATTTCCCATAGCACTACGGCGTAACAATTGATTTTGTAAGTAAAGCAAATGGGGCTGTTCAACCTTCTCTAATGAGGAGGTAAAGTGGTTATGCCAAAACAAAGTCATGTGTTCATTAACGGGTGTGTCGGTGTGTAGTAAGTGCTTCATCCACCAGTTTTTTAATCGCTTACCTTCCGTTCGCATCATTTTACGTGCACGACCTTTACCCATATTGGTTTGCTTCATACGCGTAACATTTGCCCAAGGTGTGAGCGCTGGCAATCCTGCTGTTCTTATTGGAGCTGATTTTAAAAGTATACTAATAGCTTCACGACGTGACTTTCCTTCGAGCGCCTTCACACCGTGCCACTCTGCGCCTAGAGCAGTTCGTGTTACAAGATGCCGCGTGTCTGAGAAACTGAGCCTTCCCATTATAATTGCCTATTTTAAATTATCTTTAGTGTTTATCTTGGTGCTACTAAGTAAACACCGTATGACTTTTATTGTTATTTTTCTATTGATTTAGTTGAGTGACATTCTACATTAGAAATGATGAAGCCTGTCTATCAATTAGTTTAAATCCATACAGTATACCCCCATTCCAATGGAATCAAGACATGAAAACTGATCTAAATCAAAATGAAATTGATGAGCTTGAGCAAGTTTTAAGTAATTTTAGTGATGAGTGGAAAATTATTCAAAACCAACGTGCCATTAAATGGCGCCTGTATTTTTTTATAGCTTTTGTTGTTGCCCTTATTATCACCACTATCTTTCCTAAGCTATGGTGGTTTAGCCTTGCAGTGATTGCCTACTTTGCAGGCTCCCTGTTTACGTTATTACGTCAAAATGTAAAAACTAATAGTGAAATTGTTGAACATCAAAAACAGTTGAAACTCGTACGTTTCTTGCGCAATTTTCAGTCTTCACCTTATTCTGAAAAGTAAATTTCTCGTTACGTTCCTCATTACATTTCTATAACATAAAGTAACAATTAATAAATACGCTATCTGTTAGTATTCCTTCATTAAAAAACTTTATGAGCGCTGTGTCGTTCAGCAATAAAGAATTAAAATGCGCATGAGGAATAAAACGTGAAAAATCTCAAAATACTAATATCCTTTAGCCTGCTAACACTACCCTTTTTTGCTAAAGCAGAGCTTACTTTAGATACGATAGAGGTTAACGCCGATGCTGACAATGCGCCTGTAGCTGAGGTGAAAAGCGATTCTGCTTACGCGGGTGATACGGTCTTTCAAAAAGAAGGTTACCTAAAATCAGCCCCGATGCAAAAACAAATCAGTGGCAAGCGCGCCTTAGAAGTGGCAGGTACAAATGGTGACCCTGTTAAAGCGCTTAAAACCTTTGCGGGCGTGGTCAGTAATAATAATGACAGCAGCTCAGAAATCTATATACACGGTTCTAAACCTCGTGAAACACAGTTCCAGCTTAATCATTTCCCTGTAGGTTATTTATTTCATTTAGGTGGCATGCATTCTGTAATTGCACCTGAGATGGTGGATCAGATTGATGCTTACTTAGGTGGGTTTGATGTGAGTTACGGTGCAATGGGTGCGGTAGTAGATATCACCCCAAAATACCCAACAGGTTCTGGTAAGGGCCGTGTTCATATCGGCTTGTATGATGCTGATTTTGCCTATGATGCCAAATTGGGTAAAAACACCAGCTTGTTCATTGGCGGACGACGTTCTTATCTCGACTTAATTGCGGATAAGTTACTCGATAAGTTTAATGAGGATGAAGACGACAAACGCAAACATACCGAAGTGACACTCTACCCCCAGTTTTATGATGGGCAGATGATTTTATCCCACCAAAAAGGCGATAATATATACTCTTTAGAAGCCGTGATGGCACAAGACCAACTAAAAGTTAATGATACGTACAATATTGACAAAGACCCCCTCGCAGTGGGCAAGGTTAACATCAAGCAACAATCAAATACCGTAGGCGGTAGATGGGTACATGTGGGTGAAGACACCACCATGAATACACTCATTTATAGGTTACACAGTAAACAAGACGGTGAGTTTTTTAATGCTGATTACTTTCTAGATACAAAACTTGTACAGTATGGTTTGTTCCACGAAACAGTCAAAGAATATGATAAACATACAGTCTCAGCTGGATTAGAGTTTAACAACACGAATGCACCTACAAAAATAAAATCAAATGCACCTGATACGACTGACTTTGGCGATATTGTAACTGGGGCAGACGTAATATCATTGGATAAAACCTTTAAAGCCAATGAGTTCACTTTATTTGCACAAGATATTTGGGATATTACCCCCAAGAACCATTTGCGTTATGGACTAAGAGCATGGAAAACAGACTTCCAAAAATTTGGTACTGGTGTTGATCCGCGTATGGCACTCGTGCATGACTTTAGTGATGATTTTTCCGCCTCGTTTGCCGTCGGCAGGTACTCACAGCTTCCTTCTATTTTCACTACCGTAAAAGGCTTTGGTAATCCTAAAATAAAAACGCACGAGTCATCAAATCATTACACATTAAGCCTACAAAAAGCCTTTAAAGACAAATCATCACTAACACTTGAGCCGTACTATAAATCCTTTAAAAATTTGGCAATTAGTGATGACCTAAATATCTACGAGTCCGTAGGTGAGGGCAAAGCATATGGTGCTGATGTTACCTACAAGAAAAACGTTAATAAGTTTGACATTATGGTGGCCTATACCTACGTCAATGCAAAACGTCAGCTCAATACAAATAATAACAAGCAATATAGCTTTGAAGGGGATGTTCCACATACTTTGCAAGTAGGTAGTAGCTATAAATTTGGTAAAAACTGGAAGCTTTCGGCCAACGCTAAATATGCCTCTGGCGCACCTTACACACCGATCGTTTCAACCACGCCTTATACCTATGAAGGAAAAGAATACGTCAAACCTAACTATGGAAAACCTTACTCAAAAAGATTAGATCACCAATTTGATTTAGACTTACAAATAGGAAAAACCATTAAATATAATGAAGATGAAAGTTTAGAAATATATGTTGAGCTAATGAATGTTAACGCCCTCTTGAAACAAAATATTGCAGGGATAAGATACAACGATCAATATGAAAAGGATGGTACTTATAAGCAAATAGGCTTTTTACCTTCTTTACATATGAACTATAAGTTTTAGACAATTTTAACGAGAATAATATCGAGAATAAATACGTATGATTGAATTTTTAAAAGCTAACTTAGATTATGGCGTTTTTGGTATTTTAGGTCTAATGAGTATCATTGTTTTATGGTTCGCCTTAGAGCGATGGGTTTATTATCTGCGCGTTAAAACCCAAGATTTTATCATCGAAGAAGAACTGCATATTGCATTAACGCGCGGCTTGACAACACTGTCTTCCATTGGTGTAAACGCCCCCTATGTAGGTTTATTAGGCACCGTTTTAGGTATTTTAATCACCTTTAATGATCTTGGTAGTGGTGGTGAAATTAATACCAATAATATTATGCTAGGACTATCGTTAGCATTAAAAGCCACTGCGGGCGGGCTGGTTGTGGCGATTCCAGCCATCATGATTTATAACGCACTGTTACGAAAAGTAGATGTTTTAATGGCGCGCTGGAAAAAAGAGCAACACCTTAAAATTTCCCCCTCAACACAATTATCAACAAGTAAGAATGGAGTCTCTTAATGCGCCGTTTTGAGTCCATCAATGTTATCCCGTTTATTGATATTATGTTGGTATTACTCGCGATAGTGCTAACCACCGCAACCTTTGTCGTTTCTAATAAATTAAATATTGTTGTGCCTAAATCTTCATCCGAAGAAACGATCAGTAGCGATAGTGTTGTAGAAATAGCAATCGATAAACAGTCCATCATTTACTATGACGACAATAAAATAAAACCTGAAGCGCTCAAAGAAAAACTATCACTACTTAAAAAATCAACACCGATTAATCTGCGTGTTGATGGAAGTGTGAACTTTAGTCATTTTGTAGAGGTATTAGATTTATTTAAACAACTTGATCTAGAAAAATTCTCTATCATCACCCAACAGAAAAACACTACTAACTAAAACACCATGCTTGGCTTTCGCTCACTCATTGCCCTTATTTTATCCCTTGTAGTTCATGGCGGGATTGCGACTTATTTACTAACCCAAGAAAAAGTAGAAAAAAAGCCCAAGCCTAAAAACATTACACTACAAATGGCGATGTTCAAACAAGAACCTCCTAAAAAAGTGCCTGTTGTTCTACCCAAAGTTGTTGAAGCAATCAGCAAGCCCATTGAGCCTGTTATAAAGCCCAAAGTTGTTAAGAAAATAATACAGAAAAAACCTAAAAAGAAGCTGGTTGTAAAAGCAAAGCCTAAGCCAAAAGTAGCCGCCAAAAAGGTTTTAAAAAAACGCAAACTCGTCAAACCTCGAAAAGTTAAACCTATTAAGAAAAAAGTGGTCGTTCAAAAGCCGCGTAAAATAACACCTCCCAAGAAAAAGGTTGTTGTTCGAAAAGTACGTAAGTCACCGATCCCTGTACGTAGAATCACCCCACCAAAAAGAGCGACTGCACCCGCCAAAAGAGTAGCACCCAGAATCGTTAAGCCCGTAAGAAGACCCATAGTAAGGCGCTTTGTTAAACAGAAACCTGTACAACCACCCAAACAAGCAAGCAAAGGAAACGCTCAACTAGAAAGACAATACGGTAGTAGTATCCGCCAACTCATCGAGCAAAGAAAAGTCTACCCACGCCGCGCCAAAAGAAGAAAAATGCAAGGCGTAGTAAAAGTGGCATTTTCTGTGAATAAAAGCGGCGTAGTGTCAAAACTTCGCATACACCAATCATCAGGTAGTAAACTACTGGATAAATCTGCATTAGAAGCAGTAAAAAAAGCAGGTCGGTTTCCTGCGCTTCCTGCTGGGATTAATAAGCAATTTTTGAGCTATATTATTCCTATTGCTTATCGTTTGAAATAGATCAAGAAATTTACCACGTTAGCACTTAACTTTGCTTCTTTAAATCACAAAAAAAGAAAGTTTTACTGATTAATCATATGGTCAGCGACCTTGAAGAAAGACGTTTTCAATTCTGTTCGTAAGGGTTCTTCTGTTTGCTCATCAAGAGTCTGATTCATACAAAGCAACCACTGATCCCGCTGACTCTCATCAATGGCAAAAGGCAAATGTCGGCGGCGCAACATGGGGTGACCGTACTTTTCAACATAGAGCTGTGGCCCACCGAGCCAACCACTTAAAAACAGATACAGCTTTTTTCTTGAAATGCGCAAACTTTTTGCATGCAGGTTCCTCAATGCCCCAACCTCTTCTTTCTCATCCATTAAATCGTAAAAGCGATCCACAAGAAATTGTACAGCTTCTTCGCCACCGATGCGTTCGTAAGGGGTTTGTTGTTCGCTCATATCACACTCATTCTTTTATCTAAGGCCTTATATTAGCATTTCTATATATAGTAATGAATAAAGGTGTCAATTAATCAAGTCACCGAGTATAATCCGCGCGCAACTTATATCGCACTGCGATATATCAAAACATAATTTAGTAATAGAACTAAGCAAACCAAGTAATTGAGACTAAAACCGTGATTGAAAATTTAAGAAATATTGCCATCATCGCCCACGTTGACCATGGTAAAACTACCCTAGTAGACAAGCTCCTAGAGCAATCTGGCACATTAGGCGACCGCGCCGATGTAACCGAGCGCATGATGGATTCAAACGAAATCGAACAAGAGCGTGGCATCACGATTTTAGCGAAGAATACTGCTATCACGTGGGGCGATTACCGCATCAATATCGTAGACACACCAGGTCACGCCGACTTCGGTGGCGAGGTTGAGCGTGTACTTTCAATGGTTGATTCGGTTCTTCTGTTGGTAGACGCGGTTGACGGCCCTATGCCTCAAACACGCTTTGTAACTTCTAAAGCATTTGCAATGGGCTTCACACCAATTGTTGTTATCAATAAGATTGACCGCCCTGGTGCACGTCCTGATTGGGCATTAGACCAAACATTTGAATTATTTGATCGCCTTGGTGCAACCGATGCTCAACTTGATTTCCCTGTTGTTTACGCATCAGCTATCAATGGCTACGCTGGCTTAGAAGAAGATGTTAGCGAAGGCACCATGGAGCCTTTACTCCAATCGATTATTGATAATGTAAATCACCCTGATGTTGACCCTGACGCACCTTTCCAAATGCAGATCAGTCAGCTTGACTACAACTCTTACACAGGCTTGATCGGTATTGGTCGTATCAAACAGGGCAAAATTAAAAAGAATTCTACGGTTAAAGTAATCGGTGATGATGGAAAAATCCGCAACGGCCGTGTTTTACAACCAATGGGCTTCCACGGCCTTGACCGTGTTGATGTAAACGAAGCGCAAGCGGGTGACATCATCGCCTTTACCGGTATGGATAAACTTCATATTTCAGACACACTATGTGACCCTGATAATGTCGTCGCATTACCGCCTATGAGTGTTGATGAGCCAACGGTTAGTATGACCTTCCAAGTAAACAATTCACCGTTTGCAGGTAAAGAAGGTAAATACGTTACTTCACGAAATATTCAAGAGCGTTTGGACGAAGAGCTACTGCACAATGTTGCATTGCGTGTTGAGCAAGGCGACGACGTTGATAAGTTTAAAGTATCAGGTCGTGGCGAATTACACCTTGGTATCTTAATCGAGAATATGCGTCGTGAAGGTTTTGAAGTTGCAGTATCTCGCCCAGAAGTAGTTATCAGAGGCGAAGGCGACAACCGTGAAGAGCCTTATGAAAACCTTACCATTGATGTTGAAGTCGATCATCAAGGTGCCATCATGGAAAAGATGGGTGAGCGCAAAGGTAAAATGGAAAATATGGAGCCAGATGGAAAAGGCCGTGTTCGTTTAGAGTACGTTATTCCATCCCGTGGTTTAATCGGATTCCAAACAGAATTCATGACGCTTACATCAGGCACAGGTTTGATCTATCACTCATTCGATCATTACGGGCCATTGTTAAAAGAAAATATCGGACAGCGTAGTAACGGTGTATTAGTGTCTAACGCAACGGGTAAAGCCTTAGCATTTGCTATCTTCAACCTTCAAGAGCGTGGCAAGATGTTTATCGATCACGCACAAGATGTTTACGAAGGTCAGGTCATCGGTATTCATATCCGTGACAATGACTTGGTGGTTAACCCGCTTAAAGCGAAGCAGCTAAACAATATCCGTGCTGCAGGTACTGATGAGAACTTGATTTTGACTAAACCAATCAAATTCACACTTGAGCAAGCGCTTGAGTTTATTGATGATGATGAGCTAGTGGAAATCACGCCAGAAAGCATTCGTATTCGTAAGAAAGTTTTAGGAGAAAGCGCTCGTAAGACGGCATCTCGTCAGTCTAAAGGTTCTTAACAAGGGATTCTTAATTAGGGGTTCTTAATTAGGGGTTCTTAATTAGAGGTTCTTAATTAGACTTTTTTGACACATTGAATTTAAAAAAGAGCTTCGGCTCTTTTTTATTGCCTCATTTTTATACAAAAGTGACAACCGTGAGCTGACACAAGCGACAACTTATTGTCAGCATGTGACACGTATTTACTGACAATAAATAATTAAAATATACACAGAAATACAATATACTTATGTATATCAGTAGCTTAGGTGTTTTTTTACAAAGTTGGCATTGCCATTGCATTAGTAGAGACAACAACAGGGAATAAATAACAAAGACCTTTGTCAGAATCTTAATTAGATAAGAAGTTCAAGCAAAAGGTCTCAATAACAGAATAGTACGAAACGGAATTTTTAAGCAAGCCCCTGAGGCGGAGAGTAGTTTAGCAATAAATAAAAATAAAATAACTACCAGTCTCAACCCGTGCCTTTTCGCTCTCCCCGGTGAAGAGGCACATTTTATTCTGCGATATGAAAAGTTAAACTTTTCATATCGCTACTTTACAAACCAAACTAAGCCCGTCTGCAAGTGGTAGGAATAATAACGATACTTTAGCCACGCGACCACTCAAAAAAGATTGCACGTAGAATATTACCTACAAGCTGAATCAATCCTAATAAACGGTTATAAATAGGCGACTGATAAAAGCAAGCTTTATAAACAATCGTTTTTATAAGCGCGACAAATCAGCAATATTCAAAAACAGATTTCTTAACTGTGATAACAGCGCAAGGCGGTTGTTCTTTAAAGCCTCATCATCTGCCATCACCATTACGCCGTCAAAGAAGGCATCTACATCGCCTTTTAAACTTGCTAGTGAAGTCAGAGCAGATGAGTAGTCGCCACTGGCAAACA
>JAZGFW010000152.1:0-6230 GCA_036479895.1 Cocleimonas sp.
TGATGGATAACTGATCGCCCACTTTAATATTACGCGCAGGTTTAACTCGCACTCCATTGAGGTGTATTTTTCCGCCATTAATAGCTTCACTGGCATTTTTACGGGTTTTAAAAAAACGGGATGCCCACAACCATTTATCTAATCTAACTGTATCCAATAATTTGCTATTCATCATATAACTCTCATTCAATCACATCATTTAGTGGCCTGAAATCAAGTAATGCCAATTTGCTAGCCCCTAATTTCATAATTTACCATAAACAGGTTTTGGTGGAAGCTAGTCAATTTAGAAAGCCTAGTTAAGGGACCTCTGATCAAGTCCCATAAATCCTGGCAACGCCAAATTTCCAGAATCAAGACATGAGAGCTTAAAATGCTTATTGCCTTGTAAGCGATCATAACGCTGAGTCTGGGAGTTTGGCTAAGCCCCGCAGGGTAAGCCTCTAGGGCATCATCTTCGTTGTTGCGCTTCTTGTAAAGGCAATAAGCATTTACAAGAAGTGCGCCTAGAATATGATGCCCTAGAGACTTACAGGATTTTATGGGACTTAATCAGAGGCCCCTTAAGGGACCTCTGATTCTAGGTTCCCTTTGATATTACCCTGTTTAATATTACACAGACTTAAAAATTAACTCGTTTTTGGCCTATTTATCCTATTTTTCTTTATTTATTAGACTATAAACAAGGTGTGAGCAATAGGAATGAGCCTTATGAATCCAAGATCTGTAAAAACTGTCGAAGATGCCAAAAAAATCATCGAAAAACGCAAGTTATCACATATCAAAGTCGGTCTGATCGACATCGATGGCATAATGCGTGGCAAATACATGAGTAAGGAAAAATTCTTCTCCTCACTTGAGCATGGATTTGCCTTTTGTGATGTGGTGTTGGGTTGGGATTCTAATGATGAAGTCTACGACAATACTACCTATACAGGCTGGCATACAGGTTACCCCGATGCACCCGCACGAATCATTCCTGAAAGTTGTCGCGAATTACCGTTTGAAGAAAATGGGCTATTTTTCCTTTGTGAATTTACTGCGCCTGCAGATGTGCTTTGCCCTCGGGGTGTTTTACAGCGTGTTTTAGACAAGGCTGAGGCTATGGGCTTTAGTGCCTTTGGCTCATTAGAATATGAATTTTTTGTTTTTAAAGAGTCGCCTGAGTCCATTCGTGAAAAAAATTATATTGGGCTTGAGCCACTTGCACCTGATGCCTTTGGTTACTCAATTATTCGTAATACCGTCGAAGCCGAGGTCTACCAAGAAATCATTAAAGTTTCTGAGGAGATGGATTTTCCTATCGAAGGACTGCATGAAGAATCTGGCCCTGGTGTTATCGAAGGGGCAATCACGGTGGACGAAGCCGGCTCTGCCGCGGACAAGGCAGCACTGTTTAAGACCTTTATTAAAATTGCGATGCAACGCATGGGCTATATGGCGACGTTTATGGCGAAGTGGTCGCCTGATTGGCCGGGGCAAAGCGGTCACTTGCATTTATCGTTACAAAATAAAGATGGTTCTTCGGCTTTTTATGATGAGGGTAATGGCAACAATATGTCTGATACCATGCGCCATTTTTTGGCAGGCCAACAAAAGCTTATGCCTGAAGTTTTAGCGATGGTTGCACCCACTATTAATTCTTATTCGCGCATGGTGCCGGGTTCTTGGGCGCCCACTGATGCCAGCTGGGGTTATGAAAATAGAACCTGTGCGTTACGTGTTATTGGCGGAAGCCCCAAATCACAACGGGTTGAATATCGTATTGGCGCGGCTGATGGGAATCCATATTTGGTGATGGCGGCGGCGCTTGCTTCGGGTTTGTATGGCATTGAAAATAAATTAGAACCTGAAGAAATGGTAACGGGAAATGCCTATGATATCGACTTCCCCAAAAAACTCCGCCTGCCTTGCACGCTGTGGGATTCTGCACGCCGTTTTAAAGAATCAAAAGTCACCCATGAAATGTTTGGCAGTGACTTCGTCACCCATTTTGCTGCTACTCGGGAATGGGAGGAGAGGGAATATCGCAAACACGTCAGCGATTGGGAGCTTAAAAGATACTTTGAGATAATATGAGACCTTTGTACGAATCAGGTGACGAGTAAAAATGACTAATATTTCTTTCGCCACTGACTCGTGCAAAGTCTCAATATAAGTTTTTATCCCCTCCCCAAAAGGAGAGGGAGCATTACTTTACATGGAATAAATAAATGAGAAAGGTCCAACAAACAAAATCCCCCATCGACGATAGCATTTATGTCGAACGAAGCTACGCATCACCTAAGGATGCGACACAAATCATTGCAAAAGCAAAAGAAGCACACAAGCATTGGCGTAAACTATCCGTTGATAAGCGAGCAAGCTATTGCAATAAAGCAGTTGATGCTTTTGTTAAAAATAAAGAAGCAGTCGGTGAAGAAATTACACGCCAGATGGGTCGCCCGATTCGCTATGCGGCAGGTGAAGTTGGAGGATTTGAAGAACGTGCACGTTATATGATTTCTACCGCAAACGACAAACTTGCCGATACTCCGCTAGAGGCAAAAAAAGATTTTGAGCGCTTTATCCGCCGTGAATCACTGGGCGTAGTTTTTACGGTTGCCCCTTGGAATTATCCTTATCTAACAGCGGTAAATTCTATCATCCCAGCCCTTATGGCAGGCAATACGGTTATTTTAAAACATTCCGCGCAAACGCCCTTGTGTGCGGAACGACTAGCCGATGCTTTTGCTGAGGCAGGTCTACCTGAAGGTGTTTTCCAAATCCTCCACGCCACGCATGAAACTGTTGCAGAAATGATTAAATCACCCGAGATAAACTATATCGCTTTTACTGGCTCTGTCGCAGGCGGTGAGGCTATCGAAGCTTCTGCCTCTGGTTTGTTTAAAGGTGTTGGTTTAGAACTTGGCGGAAAAGACCCAGCCTACGTTCGCGCTGATGCCGATATTTCGTTTAGTGTTGAAAACTTGGTAGATGGTGTTTACTTTAACTCGGGGCAATCTTGCTGTGGTGTTGAACGCATTTATGTTCACGAAGATGTGTTTGATTCTTTTGTTGAAGGCTTCAAAAAGTTAGTGGAAGGCTATGTGCTAGGCGACCCTATGGATGAAGCAACAACGCTTGGCCCCATGGTAAAAAGCAGTGCGGCATTCTTTGTGCGCGAACAAATTGAAGATGCTGTTAATGCTGGCGCGACCGCTTTGATTGATGCTACAAAATTCCTTGCAGACGTTGGCGACTCACCTTACCTCGCGCCACAAGTACTGATAAATGTAGATCACTCCATGCGAATTATGACGCAAGAAAGCTTTGGCCCAGTGGTTGGTATTCAGGCAGTAGAAAGCGATGAAGAAGCACTGCAGTTAATGAATGACAGTGAATACGGTTTAACCGCTTCTATCTGGACAAAGGATAAAGACAAGGCCTTAGAACTTGCCGATGATTTAGAAACAGGCACTTGCTTTATGAACCGTTGTGATTATTTAGATCCAGAACTAGCTTGGGTGGGTGTTAAAAATTCTGGGCGAGGTTGTACCTTATCCAGTATCGGTTATGAATCATTAACCCGACCCAAATCATTTCATCTAAGAACCAAAATTTAAACCCTTTGTGGGTTGGCACTGAGGCACGAAGTCCGACATGACACTGTTTGTTGGGCTTCGCAAGCTCAGCACCAACCTACGAAAGTAACTAACAAATATATGAGCAATAAAATATGAACTTAGAATCCCTTACAGGCAACTGGAACTATCCAACCGCCATCCGCTTCGGCTGTGGACGAATCAATGAACTAGCAGATGCCTGTCATGAACTAGGTATGAGCAGACCTCTTTTAATAACTGATCAGGGGATTGCAGCACTTCCTATTGTTTCAGATGCCGTAGAAGTTTGTAAAAAAGCAGGCATGGCCTGTGGTGTGTTTAGCGATATACAAGCAAACCCTATTGGCAAAAATGTCGATGATGGTGTTGTTGTATATAAACAAGGCTCACACGATGGCGTAATTGCTTTTGGTGGAGGTAGCGCATTAGATGTAGCAAAAGCCGTTGCACTCATGGTTGGGCAGGACCGGCCATTATGGGATTTTGAAGATGTAGATGATTGGTGTACGCGTGTGAATGTTGATGGTATGGCGCCCGTCGTTGCTGTACCAACCACATCAGGTACAGGTTCTGAAGTAGGGCGCGCTTCTGTTATCACCGATGAAAGTAATCACACAAAAAAAATTATCTTCCACGCTAATATGCTCCCAGAAAAAGTCATTTGTGACCCTCAACTTACCGTGGGTTTACCTAAAAATATAACTGCATGGGTTGGCATGGATGCGTTATCACACAGCATGGAAGCTTACTTCTCACCCTTTTATCACCCAATGGCAGAAGGCATTGCCCTAAAAGGAATGAAGTTGGTAAAAGACTTTTTACCTAATGCCGTTAGTGACGGCACAGATTTAGTGGCTCGCTCTCAAATGATGATTGCCTCAACCATGGGCGCGACTGCTTTCCAAAAAGGCTTGGGCGCAATGCACAGTTTGAGCCATCCTTGTGGTGCTCTGTTAAACACGCAACATGGTTTAACCAATGCTGTGGTTATGCCGTACGTGCTGGAGCGAAACCGCGAAGCCATTTCAGGTAAAGCTATCGACCTTGCACGGTTTTTAAATCTTCCCAATCCATCACTGGATAGTTTGTTAAAATGGGTGCTTGAGCTTCGTGAGCAAGTGGAAATTCCACATACGTTGGCAGACATTGGTGTTAATGATTCACATATCGAAGAGTTATCAAAAATGGCGGCAGTTGATCCTACTGTTGGTGGTAATCCTATTTTTCTGGATGTTGATGATATGGCAAAGCTTTACGATAATGCCATTTCTGGAAATGTGTAGAACAGTTCCCTCTTCCTAGCAGAGGAGGGTTAGGAGAGGGTAGAATGGTTTTAGTAACAATCAAAGTTCAATTTATATCCCCAGCCCTTGCTAAGTTGAGGGAGCTGAACAGGTGAAAATACAAAATGAGTTTAAGAATAGGTTTACTACAATGCGATCATGTCGCCGATGAATTAATTGATTCTCACGGTGACTATCAAGATATGTTTTCTGATCTTCTGCACGCGCAAGATCAAGATATTGAAGTGGCTATTTATGACCTAACTGCAAATAATTTTCCTATAGACTTACGCGCTTGCGATGGCTATATCATTACAGGAAGTCAGTTTAGTGCTTATGATGATATTCCTTGGATTCATAAAGCCAAATTACTCGTTACTGACCTGTATCAAGCAAACATTCCTACTATCGGTATCTGCTTTGGGCATCAGCTCATTGCTGAGTCTTTAGGAGGAAAGGTAGAGAAAGCCATCGATAAAGGCTGGGGTGTTGGCGTACAAGGCTGGGGTATTAAAAATCCCAGTGAATGGATGGGAGAAGATGCTCCCGCTAACTTTTCACTGCGTGCCAGCCATCAAGATCAAGTTGTTAAAATGCCCGATGATTCTAAGCTTTATGCTAGCAGTGGTTTTTGCCCTATCGCTGGCTTTCAAACGGGTAAACACTTTTTAACTATGCAAGGACACCCTGAGTACTCTAAAGAATATACGAATGCTTTAATTGAAAAGCGAGTGGATAGAATTGGTAAGGGGGTGGTGGAAGTTGCTCAGAAGTCTTTAGAAAATGACGTTGATAATAGTAGTGTTGGAGCTTGGATGGTTGCATTTATTAATCAAGCAAAGTTATCAGGTTAAAGATACTACTCAGGAAGTAGAATAGCGTAGTCTCTAACGCCTATTTAATCATCATTTAGTGGCCAGTCGATAATATGTTCTTCATAGGGGTAATCATCTTTATTACTCGAATTGATATCTTTCTCGAAAACCACTTTTCCCAATACAGAATTCCCTGTTTGATGAATAGTATTTTTGTCACCCGAAATTAGGTGATGCCAACCTGCCAACCCTCTGCCTTCCATAATTCTACGATATGCACAGCTGGGTGGCATCCACTCTATCTGATCGAGGTTTTTTCGGGTTAAGCGCAAACAGGTGGGTACAAGCTTTTCTCTGTTCCAATAATCGGTACAACTAGCGTCACTTTGATTAAATAAGTCGCACACAATGTCGGTGTAATAAACGGCATTCGGGTCTTGGTTATCTTCCTCATTATTACTATTTTCATCAACGCTATCATCTTGCAACTTCATCAAACAACACTTACCGCAATGATCGCAAAGGCT
>JAZGFW010000153.1:0-2012 GCA_036479895.1 Cocleimonas sp.
CGGTAACAGATACCACGGCTACAATCACCTGGACGACGGATGAACCTTCAACCAGTGTTATAAATTACGGTGAAAGCACTCCTTATACGGATACCGATGCAAGCGATACTACTTTAGTGACCGATCACAGTGTCACACTAAGTGGTTTGACAGCGGATACTGACTATCATTTTGAAATTGTATCTACTGATGTAAGTAGCAATAGTGGTGCTTCTGCAGATCAGTTATTTACTACGGGCATTACTATTAATAATGGCTGGTGGAATAACAACTGGAATTACCGAGCTTCTATTACCGTCAATTCAGGTAATTACGCACGCTCTGAAAAGCCTGTAGAAGTGATTATTAATTTTACCAGCTATCTTGATGCGATAGATCAAACAACAGCTTTTGATGAAAACTCAATTCGTGTTCATGAAGTCGATGTTAATGGCAATATTATTGCACAAAATATTTCGTTTCAATTTGATTCTGCTACGGATTTTGATGCGACAACCAATGCGCAAGGAACTCTTGTCTTTCTTTTAAGTGGCAATACAGCCAGTCAGACTGACCGTTATTTCCAGGTTTATTTTGACGTAGAGGGAGGAGGATACACGCCTTCGACATTTACTAGTCAGGTTAATGTAACGAATGATGTCTCTGATGAAGGACAAAACTCTTTTCAGATCAACTCAGGTAATGCAAATTATTTCTATCAGAAACAGGGCGCTGGTTTCTCAAGTATCGTTGATAATAATGGAAATGACTGGATTTCTTATCATCAAGAAGTTTCAGGTGAATCAGGGGCTGCCAATCAATTTAGAGGACTTCCAAACCTTGTTTCTCCTGCTAATGGTGGAGACTTCCATCCAGGAGCAACGTCTGCACTAAGTGTTTTGATGCATGAAGGTCCACTGAAAGCAACTATTGAATCGATTACCACTGATGGTCTTTGGAAAGTTCAATGGGAATTTTTCCCTAACTTTGCGCGCATGACTGTCAATCTAGCCGCAGAAAACTATTGGTTTTTATACGAAGGAACTCCTGGTGGAACGCTTGATTTAGCTGATTTCATGATGCGTTCTGATGAAACTCAGAATTTGGTTGATGCTTCATGGACAAGTGATATAAGTGATCCAGAATGGGTTTATTTTTCTGATCCCAATGTCGGGAATGGTCGGTCTTTATTTTTAGCACACCACACTGATGATAGTGCAATTGACTCTTATTCCCCGTTGGATTCAGCTACTGATCTTCAGATGACTGTTTTTGGTTTTGGTCGAGATGGTATGAATAGTTTCATTGATAAAAATCAAACACATCAATTCACCATAGGGCTGACAGATTCTACAGATTTTGCTGGTACATCAGCAACTATAGAATCTGCCTATAGAACTATTAATGCCACTATTACCTCCTCAGATCAAAACCCAGGTGTAGGTGGTAGCAACACAGCACCGACAGTTGAAGCAGGTGATGACCAGACCATTGCATTATCGGTCGATGCAACACTGGATGGTACCGTCAGTGATGATGGCCTGCCGACTACTCCAGGCACAGTGACCACTTTATGGACACTAATCAGTGGCCCAACCGGTGGCACAGTCCTCTTTGCCGATGCAACACAAGTTGATACCACAGCAAATTTCAGTGTTGAAGGTACCTATGTCCTGGACCTGGATGCCGATGACAGTGAACTGGCTAACAATGATCAGATCACTATCACAGTCAATGCAGGTGGTGCAGATACCACAGCACCGACAATAGTAGGGGCTATAAGCACTACCGTTACGGAGACGACAGCAATACTGACATGGGTTACGGATGAACTGACAACAAGTACCGTGAACTATGGTGAAAACATACCTTACAGTGAGATAGATAATACGGATAACGTATTAGCCACGAACCACAGTATAACTTTAAGTAATTTAACACCAGAGACTGAGTATCATTTTGAAGTAATCTCTAGCGATGGAGCGGATAATAGCGCGACATCTGCCGATCAAAGCTTTACGACAAGTACACAG
>JAZGFW010000154.1:0-7916 GCA_036479895.1 Cocleimonas sp.
ACAACGGTCAAGATGGGTGCGAGTAGAGTTACTTACGACTTTATCTTCAAGCACTTGTTTGATCAAATAAATACGCCCGCGTGGGCCGTCATTTTCATCGCCTAATAATTGGTAGGTGGGGCAGGTTGCATTACAAAATCCGCAATGCACGCAGGTACGTAAAATTTCATTGGCAAGCTTTCCATCAGAGGTGTTGAGTAGCTCGGTGCTGAGTTCAGTTTTCACTTATAAACCCTTATACATTTTATTAGGATTAAAAATTCCATGCGGATCCATTTTATTTTTGAGTTGCTGGTGTATCTTAAACAACTCAGGCGCTAGCTCAGGAAAAGTTTGATCTTCTTCTCTTTTTTGGTAGAAGAAGCTGGCGTAACCGCCGTGTGATTGCGCAATGCTATGGATGATATTGGCAGGTGATCTTGAGCGTATCCAGCGTTGTGCGCCGCCCCATTCAATAAGTTGGCTCGGCTCAGGCTTGTCTTGCGTTTGAGCGAGCGCATCATCTATTTGGGTCATGCTTTTTGTAGCGGGTGGTAGCGATAAACGCCAGACGGGTTTATCAGTCTGCGTGAAAAATGGATGAGTATGATCGCGAATATCTTGCCAAAATAACGAGCTATTAACTTCTTTTTCAGCAGGTTTTAATAATGGGAATTTTTCAGCCAATAAGGTATTTAATCGCTTGTGACTGGTTTTTAAAATAAGCTCTGATGCAGAAAGCCGCAGACTGACTTTATCGTCATACCAAACGCTGGCGGTCACGGGTAATTGTTGTACGCGCAATGCCTGAAAAAAAAGCAGTGCTGTATCTTGTGACGCACTAAACGAAAGGGTTAAGTCATTTGCAGGCTTTGGTAATAGCTTGATAGAAACGCTTAAAATTATCCCGAGCGTCCCTTGTGAGCGCACCATGAGGCGCGATAAATCATAGCCTGCCACATTTTTCATAACTTGCCCACCAAAGCTGACAATGTCGCCGTCACCGTTAATAATTTCTACGCCTAAAATGGCATCGCGGGCAGAGCCTGTATAAGCACGACGTGGACCAGAAATACCTGTCGCAATTGCGCCGCCAATGGTCGCTGTGTCGGCGGTGCTGTTGCTACCATCTTCAAGTGGGTGGGGGTAATGCGGCGGCTCGAAAGGGAGTATCTGATTATGTTCTGCCAATAGGGCTTCAAGCTCGCTGAGTTTAGTGCCCGCACGAACTGTTATACAAAGCTCGGTAGGCTCGTAACTGACGATACCTGTGTGCTGGCTAAGGTCTAGTAACTGGGCGCTAAAACGATTGCCGAAAAAAAGCTTACTCTTGCCGCCTTGAATACACAGTGGCTTTTTTGCACTAATAGCATTTTTTACCTGCTTTTGAAGGCTTTCGCTAATATCGTTATCTTTAATCTGAGTTTGCATTAATTTTTTATCCGCTAGAATTTTTATCCCTAGAATCTGGGGATTTCTGGGTGAGGTAGCTCACCGTTATGAACGTGCATTGCGCCTAATTCAGCACAGCGGTGTAAGGTGGGTATTGCTTTGCCCGGGTTTAATAATGAGTCAGGGTCGAAAGCGCTTTTTACTGCAAAAAATTGGGTTAACTCAGCATCAGAAAACTGTACACACATTTGGTCAATTTTCTCATGCCCGACACCGTGTTCGCCTGTGATTGTGCCGCCGACGTTTACGCACAGTTCTAAAATATCAGCACCAAAACGTTCTGCCGTTTTTAGTTCGCCGTCTTCATTGGCATCGTACAAAATAAGCGGGTGCAAATTACCGTCACCTGCATGAAAGACATTGGCGACGCGCAAACCATGCTGATCTGAAAGCTCTGATATTTTTTGTAAAACATAAGCAATTTGTTTACGAGGAATTGTGCCATCCATACAATAATAATCGGGTGAAAGACGGCCTACAGCGGGAAAGGCGGATTTTCTGCCTGCCCAAAGCTTGGCTTGATCTTCAGCGCTAGTAGCAATAACAATCTTGCTGGCTTTGGCGTTTCGTAGGGTTTCTTCAACCACCAATACCTGTTCTTGAA
The DNA here is from genome assembly GCA_036479895.1 of Cocleimonas sp. Lineage (GTDB taxonomy): Bacteria > Pseudomonadota > Gammaproteobacteria > Thiotrichales > Thiotrichaceae > Cocleimonas. The sequence continues at coordinate 2,036 of JAZGFW010000154.1, forward strand.
GCTGGTCTGTATCGCCATCTAATTCACACAATAATATGGCAGCGGCATCCAAGGGATAATTGGCTTTTGCGAAAGCTTCAGCGGCGTGTATGGCAGGCTTGTCCATCATTTCAAGCCCTGCAGGAATCACCCCTTGGGCGATAATCTCTGCGACGGCATTGCCAGCATCTTCGACTTTATCAAATGATGCCATCAGCACTTTTACGGCATGAGGTTTGGGCAATAGTTTAACGACAATTTCGACAATAATGCCGAGCATTCCTTCTGAGCCTGTCATCAGCGCCAATAAATCGTAGCCGGGCGTATCAAACGTTTCTGAGCCTAGCGTTAGCACTGTGCCGTCAATGGTGACGATTTTTATTTGTTGAATATTTTGTACCGTCAAGCCATATTTTAAGCAGTGCACGCCGCCCGCATTTTCGGCCACATTACCCCCAATCGAACACGCAATTTGTGACGATGGGTCGGGCGCATAATAAAGCCCAAAAGGTCTTGCCGCTTCTGTGATGGCAAGGTTGCGCACCCCAGGTTGCACGACGGCGGTGAGGTTGTCGGTATCGATGCTGATTATCTTATTAAAACGAGACAGCCCTAAAATAATACCGCCTTCGTGGGGTAGAGCACCTCCTGATAAACCAGTGCCTGCGCCACGCGCCACGATGGGCACTTTTAATTGTGAGCAAGCCTGTACGATTTTTTGTACCTGCTCAATCGTATCGGGCAAAATAACGGCTACAGGCAGGCGTTGATAGGCAGATAAGCCATCGCATTCATAAGGTGTTAGATCTTCTTTTGTTGTCAGTAAATAGTCGCTTGAGACGATTTGATGGAGCTGATCAAGTAATCTATTTTTTGTATTTGAATCTAGGTGCATTTCATCATTCTATAATGACTTGTGTTGAGATACACTATTCCACATTAAATAAATGTGGAATATATTTTGTCATCATTAGCAATATCAGCAACATTAACAGGTGCTCAGATAGGCGCGATAATGCTGGGTGGCGGTCTGGGTGCTGTGGCACGCTTTTTTGTATCAACGAGTATTAATGAGCGGGTTGCGGGGCATTTTCCTTATGGGACTTTGCTGGTGAATGTTATTGGCTCATTTTTAATGGGTTTTTTAGCGATGTGGCTGGTTGAACATTTAACGTTAAACCCATTAATAAGGCTGGCTGTTTTTGTTGGTTTTTTGGGTGCATTCACGACCTTTTCGACCTTTTCGATGGAAACATTAAATTTATTTGAAGAAGGCATGGCAGTACGCGCTTTATTAAATATGTTGTTGAATGTTACTTTAAGCGTGCTGGCAGTATGGTTGGGTGTGTTGGCTGGGAAGTTACTGGCTTAAATCTGTTAGCTAAGTATAAAAAATATTTGAACCATGAAGTTGCATGAAGGTTGAATGAAGAAAACAACAATAATCAGCTTTACCCTTAGTGTTCTTCGAGTCCTTCGTGGTAAGTTTATGTTTTTTTCCTTCATACCCTTCATGGTAAAATGAATTCTTCTGTACTTACTAAAATGGTAAGTAAGAATATAAAATGAGATAAAAATGTTAGATATAAAATTATTAAGAAACGATATTCATGCAGTAGCTACAGCGTTGTCTAAACGTAGCGGTTTTAAGTTGGACACCCAAGCTTTTCAGGCATTAGAAGATAAGCGTAAAACTTTGCAAACGGCTACGCAAGATTTGCAGAACGAGCGCAATACACGTTCTAAATCTATCGGTCAAGCAAAAGCAAAAGGTGAAGATATTAAACCGTTGTTGGTGGAAGTGGCTGATTTGGGCGGTAAATTGAAAGCCGCAGAGCAAGACTTATCAACCCTGCAGGCAGAAATTGATGGCATTGTAATGGGGCTTCCTAACCTATTAGATGAATCTGTGCCAGAAGGCAAAAGTGAAGAAGATAATGTTGAAGTAAGTACTTGGGGCGAGCCTGCAACGTTTAATTTTGAGGTGAAAGACCATGTTGATCTAGGTGCAAAAGATGGTTTGATGGACTTTGAAGCTGCCAGTAAAATTACAGGCTCACGCTTTGTGGTGATGCGTGATGGCATGGCTAGAATGCATCGAGCGCTGATACAGTTTATGCTTAATACGCACACAGCTGATCATGGCTATAAAGAGATTTACGTGCCTTATATGGTGAATGAAGACAGTATGTTTGGCACAGGGCAGTTGCCTAAATTTGCTGAAGACTCCTTTAAAATAGAAGGGGATCAAAATTACTACATGATAGCCACCGCAGAAATACCTGTTACGAATATAGTACGTGACGAGATTATTGATGCAGATCAGTTGCCAATGCGTTATACCGCACACACGCCGTGTTTTCGTTCTGAAGCTGGTTCATACGGGCGTGATACCCGTGGCTTGATTCGCCAGCATCAGTTTGAAAAAGTTGAGTTACTGCAGTTCGTAAAGCCTGAAGATTCAGAACAAGCGTTGGAAGAGCTAACTTCACATGCAGAAACTATTTTGCAAAAGCTAGAGTTGCCTTATCGTAAAGTAATACTGTGTGCTGGCGATACAGGGTTTTCTGCAACTAAGACCTACGATTTAGAAGTGTGGTTGCCCGCACAAGACACCTATCGTGAAATATCTTCTTGTTCAAATATGAAAGATTTCCAAGCACGCCGTATGCAAGCGCGTTTTAGAAATGCTGATACAAATAAGCCAGAATTGTTGCATACATTGAATGGCTCAGGCTTGGCGGTGGGCAGAACATTAGTGGCGGTGCTAGAAAACTATCAAAATGAAGATGGTACGATACGCATCCCTCAAGTATTACAGCCTTATATGGGTGGGCTTGAGGTATTGGGTTAGGCGTTTTAATTTTTTTTCTCATGAGGTGTTGATGTTGTCAAAAAATATCGGCATAATGCGTCCCTCGAATTTTTACACCCATTTTAAAATCTACCCAGTAGATAGTGGAGAACTTAAGTGCCAAATATTACATCAGCTAAAAAACGTGTTCGTCAATCAGAGACAAAACGTGTACACAATAAACACATCCGTTCAGGTATGCGTACTCATGTTAAAGAGGTTGTTTACGCAATCGACGCTGGTGATAAAGCAAAAGCATCTGAAGCGTACAAACTAGCAGTAGCATCAATCGATTCAAGTGTTGCTAAAGGCATTTTGCATAAGAATAAAGGTGCTCGTCAAAAGAGCCGTATGAACTCACGCATTGTTGCAATGAGCTAATTAGCTCATTAAATAGCAATAAAAAAGCCAGCATCTTGCTGGCTTTTTTATTGCTTGCTTGCTTATTAAGTAAACGTAACTGGTTACTTAATAAGCAAGACGTTGCTTAAAAATAAAACAAACTTATAACTTCCCTTTCCCGTAGTCAGTTTTATTTAGCCAGTTGTCCATAGCTAACTCATAATAAAAAACCATTGATGTCACTCTTGTTGTAATGAGAAAAAACAACTTTGGAGAACCAACAATGCTATCGAGCAAAAAAGCTTTATTAATAGCTGCAACTTTTACACTGGCCGCCTGCGGAGGAAATCAAGAATCTTCTTCTAATACTACTAAAGGCTCAATAGATCGCCCGATCTTTAAATGGACAGATGCAGGTGTTTCTAATAACTATTTGCCATTGGGTAATATTGTAGATTCTACTCCAACATTCACATGGCCTGCTTATACCGATAGTGGTTCTCGTGCAACAGAATATAATTTTGGTCATCAAACCCCTGGTGGAGGTAGCTGGAAAGAATATACGGTTTCCGCAAGTGTTGCAGGATGTACTACAGGAAGTACTTGTAGATTTACTCCCTCAAATCATACCTTTAATGTGGGGGATCAAAAAGCTTGGTGGGTGCGTGGTAAAATAAGCGGTCAATGGAAAGAATGGTCAAGCTCACATGTGTTTAAAATAGTGACTACTGCTCCTCCAACGGGTGGTGCATACCAACCTGTTGGCGTGACTCCAACTACAAACCCCGTGTTTAAATGGCCTCGAGTCGGCTCTAATTCAAATTATCAAATCGGTATTGAAACACAAGCTGCTACGGGCTGGAAAACATTCAATGCAAGTTGTACGACAAATGTTTGTTCAAGTACACCAAACTATGGCCTTTCAGTGGGCGATAGAATGACCTGGTGGGTAAGACCTGCTGGTGGTGCATGGTCTGATCGTAATGACTTCACTGTAACAGGTACAGGTGGAGGTGATACTCAAGCACCAACAATACCAGCAAGTTTACGGAAGACAAATGCAACGTCTTCAACTGCATCTATGCAATGGAATGCTTCAACAGATAATGTGGCGGTTGCGGGCTACCGAGTTTATCGTAACGGACAACAGGTTGGCACAAGTTCAAGTACCAACTTTAGCGATACGGGCTTACAGTCATCAAGGGCTTATATCTATACAGTGCGCGCATTTGATGCAACTAATAATGTATCAGGTGTGAGTAACTCACTTTCAATTACAACGGATGCTGGTGGTTCAACGACAGGTACGATTGATAAGCGTGTAAGTGCTGGTTCAGATGATGCTGAGGAATTCTCTACCGGTTATATGTATCTTAACAGTTCTGACTTGGAGCTGACCTTTGACTCATTAAACCAACAAGTGGGTGTTCGTTTTACTGGAATAACAATTCCTAGGAATTCAACCATTAATCGAGCTTACATTCAGTTTAAGGTTGATGAAGCATCATCGGGTAATGTGCCTTTAACGATTAAGGCACATTCGAGCAATAATGCGGCGACATTTACAGGGTCAAGACGTAATATTTCCAATCGTCCTACCACCGCTGCTACTGTTTCTTGGTCACCAGCGGTTTGGAATACGGTTGGACAAGCAGGTGGCAATCAACGAACGCCAGACTTAAAGAGTGTTGTTCAAGAAATCACGTCTCGGTCGGGTTGGAATAATGGTAATGCCATCGCCTTTATTATAAGCAGTAACAGCCTAGGTAAACGTGTAGCGGAAGCCTTTGAGGGTGATCGTTCGGGTGCTCCGTTATTGCATATCGAATATACGGCAGGTAACGGCGGGGGCGATACACAAGCGCCTACCGTTCCAGCAAGCCTACGCAAAGTGACAGCTACAACCAGCAGTGTTGCAATACGTTGGAATGCATCGTCTGATAATGTGGCTGTAACGGGCTACCGTGTTTATAGAAATGGTACGCAAATTGGCACTGTAACGGGTACCAGTTTTAGCGACAATAGTGTAATTGCAGCGACAACCTATGCTTATACCGTACGTGCTTTTGATGCTGCAAATAATGTGTCTCCAGTTAGCAATTCACTCTCAGTAACTACACCAAATGCCGCAGACACTCAGGCACCAACAGTACCTGCAAACTTACAAAGAGTAAGTGCGGTTCATAACCGTGCTGTAATACGTTGGACTGCATCGACTGATAATGTTGCGGTGACTGGTTACCGCATTTACCGTAATGGTACGCAAATTGGTACGGGAACTACAACAACCTTTAGTGATACAACCGTACTGCCTACAACAACTTACTCTTATACAGTAAGAGCCTTTGATGCAGCCAATAATATATCATCTATTAGTAGTGCTTTAAGCGTTGTAACACCTGCTGCACCTGATACTCAAGCTCCTACAGCGCCGACAGGCTTAGTAAAGAATAAAGTTAAAGCTGAATCGGTTAGTATGAAGTGGAATACTTCAACAGATAATGTCGCGGTTACAGGCTATAAGGTTTACCGAGCAGGGCAATTATTGGCGACAGTTACAGAGCTTAAGTACAAGGATAAAACAGTTCAACCAGCTACAACGTATACCTATACTGTCAAGGCTGTTGATGCCGCAAATAACTTATCAGCTACAAGTAATACCTTAACGGTTACAACACTTGCAGTGGGTTCAACAGGTATCGATGA
>JAZGFW010000155.1:0-7239 GCA_036479895.1 Cocleimonas sp.
TTCCAATACGCTAGTCCAAAATTATGCACTTTCAGTGCAAGGCTTTAGCTGATACACACATAATGTTAAAAATAAAAAATATTCTTTACCATGAAGGGCATGAAGAACATGAAGAACATGAAGAACATGAAGAACATGAAGATTAAACACTATTTATATTCTAAAAAGTTTTTCATCTTTCCTTCATTAACTTCATGTCCTTCATGGTTAAATTATTTGTTTTATCTTATCTATTAGAAGTCTGAATTATCATTCAGTGGCATATAATAGTCCCTCTAGCCTTTAGGGAGGAGATGGTCATCACCATGAAAGTAACGACATTGAATCGTTTGTGAAACAACCTATGGAACTTTCAGTCCATAGTGATGTAGTTAAAAGTAAATAGTATTTACTTTTAACTACATCACTTATAACCATGCATCTTATCAAACATCTCTGGCACAAAGAGTGAGATTTGTGGCACAAACGTAATCAGCATCAAGAAGAACAATAACAATAACAGCCAAGGCAAAGAGGCACTAATTGCCCAGCCCATGCTTTTGTTGGTGATCCCTGAAATAACAAACAGATTCAGCCCTACGGGTGGCGTTATCATGCCTATTTCCATATTCACGACCATGATTATGCCGAGGTGAATCGGGTCGATGCCGAGTTGTGTGGCGATGGGGAAAAGTATTGGTGCCATGATAAGTAAAATCGCCGAAGGCTCCATAAAGTTACCTGCTATTAGCAATAACAAATTCACCACTAATAAGAACCCCCAAGCGGGTAAACCCCACGCAATAATCGTCTCTGCAATTTCATGCGGGATACGTTCAGTCGTTAGAACATGAGCAAACAAGATGGCGTTTCCAATTACAAATAACAGCATGATGGAAACTTTTGAGGCATCTAAAATAACTTTTTGCACTTCTTTATTGAAGAAGCTTTTGGGTAAGGCGGTTGCCATTTGAATGATATTTCTTGGAATTGCGCTACCTATGCTTTCTCCTTCTTTTTTCCAAGGTAGATGCTTAAGTGGCCCAATATCACGATAACCAAATACGGCAATAAAAAAGGCATAGACGGAAGCAACGGCTGCTGCTTCTGTAGGACTCGCTACGCCACCGTAAATTGCACCTAGCACGATAAAAATCAGCATTAACCCGCCCAGTGCGGTTAACCCTGACTTTGCGATCTTTTTAAAACCGGGGAAAGGCGATGAAGGTAGACCTTTAATGCGTGCGTATATATAAATCGCAACCATCAAAATTAGACCCATTAAAATACCGGGTGCCATGCCTGCCATAAACATACGTGCGGCAGAAACTTCTGTTGCAGCAGCGTAGACTAACATAACAATAGAAGGGGGAATTAAAATACCTAGCGTTCCTGCGGTACTAATTACACCTGCAGCAAACTTTTCAGGGTAGCCAACGCGTGTCATGCCAACAATAACAATTGCGCCAATTGCCGCAACCGTAGCAGGGGACGAGCCAGAAACGGCGGCAAAGAGCATACAAGCAAGCACTCCCGCCATTGCTAAACCACCACGAATATGCCCCACAATATCAATCGCAAAATCTATGATACGTTTTGCCACACCACCTGTGGAGAGGAAGGCAGAGGACAGAATAAAGAAAGGTATCGCAAGGAAAGTATAATGCTCCGACAATGCTTCAAACAGCTTTAACGCGATAGATGCGAGTGAATCATCTGCAAATAATAGGATGGTAACAATACTTGAAAAGCCCAATGATACGGCAACGGGTACACCAATCATCATGCAGAAAAAGAGTAAAAAGAACAGTATCGGGATAACGTAAGATTCCATTATTTTGACCCCGCTTCGATAGCCTGCTCTTCGGCTTTAATTTGTGCGGCAAGCTCTAGACTTTCTGCTGCCTCATCAATATGAGAGAAGCCTTCTGCGTCTCCTTTAAGAATGCGTATAAATAACTGTAAAAAACGGAACAATAAGAATAAAAAACCTAGAAAAATAATGCTTTCAGACATCCAGCGTTCTGTTTCAAGGTCTTCCATTTCAAGGTGAATTTGATGAAGCTTGGCTAAATAATTCCATGCTCCTATCATAAATATCACACAATAAGCGATGCAAATGGAAACGGACAGCAAGCCCATTGCGACCCGCATTTTTTTAGGAAAGAGTTTTACAAAACTATCCACACCAATATGAGCGCCGACTTTTACGCCGTAGGATGCGCCAAATAAAACGAACCACGCCATCATGTAAAGTGTCACTTCTTGCGACCACGATATGCCAGTATTAAAACCAAAGCGTAACACCACTTCAGAAAACACCAGCAGGGTCATGCTGACGAGTAATAAGGAGAGAAAACTCTCTTCGAATTTATTAATTATATTAGCGAGCATTTTGTATCTTCTCCTAGATGTCGCCAAAAATGATGGCAACATAATGAGATTATCTTTCAAAATACTTGAATGATAATCTCACTAAACAAAAAAAGCACACCTTCAAAAGGTGTGCTTTAAGTGATTATAAAAACATCACAAGTATTACTCTTTGTTAGCCGAAATAGCTGCGTCTAATAAATCTTTACCAACAACAGCTTCAAACTTTTTCCAAACAGGCTTCATTACATCCGCCCATTGTTGACGTTCTTCTTTAGAAAGCTCAATCACGTTGCTGCGCTTGCTATCGATGATCGCTTGCTTGTCACTCATTGACTTTTCTGCGGCTACTTTATTACCTAATGCTATTGACTCATCTAAAGCTTTTTTAACTTCTGTACGAATATCTTCAGGTAGACCATTCCAGAATTCAGCTGACGTTACCACCATGTAATCTAACAAACCATGATCTGATGAAGTGATGTTATCTTGTACTTCGTAGAACTTCTTAGAACGAATATTTGACCAAGTGTTCTCCTGACCATCAATCGCTTTGGTTTGTAGCAGTGTAAATACTTCTGAATAAGGCTTCTTTAACGGTGTTGCACCAACAGCTTCAAACTGCGCCGCTAATACGTCAGATGACATAATACGAAACTTTAAGCCTTTCGCATCAGCAGGAACGTGCAATGGTTTAGAGGCTGACATCTGCTTCATTCCATTATGCATGTAACCCAAACCGATTAAGCCTTTCTTTTCAACAGACTTTAACAAGCCTTGTCCTGCGTCACTTTGCTGAAAACGCTCTGCCGCCGCCATATCATTAAACAAGAAAGGTAGGTCAAATACTTGTAGTTTTTTGGTGTACTTTTTAAACTTAGAAAGTGATGGAGAGGCAAGTTGAACATCACCGAGTAACAAAGCTTCTAATACTTTGTTATCACCAAATAACTGACCATTCGGAAAAACTTCTACTTCTACTTTTCCTTTCAATCGTTCTGCCACTAATTCTTTAAACTTAGTTGCCATTTGTCCTTTAGGGGTATTTTCAGCAACAACGTGCGAAAACTTTAATTTGATAGGGGCTGCTTGTACTGCCATTGATAGCGATAAAATCGCAGCGGTTGTTAAACCGAATAATGTCTTTTTCATGTAGATCTCCTTATGCTTTGTATATTAGGGGTTAAGTTATTCATTAACTTACATAACACAATGCATAGACTGTGCCAAAAAGTGAATTTACAGATAGTGCGTTGTTATCGCACCTAAGCTATTGATATTTAAGAGTATAGAAGAAAATAGAGCCTTATACAGACTTTCATCAAAATTTAGTTTGGCGAAGATCCGCCATAGCAATATTTATGGACGGTGAATTTACGCCATAATGTATAAAATCCGCGTTCAACAATGTTACGCTACTGTTAACCTTGGCAAGTTTATTTAACGTATCGTTTACGCTCTAAAGCGTATTTTTTCATTTTATCGGAGAGTGTCTTACGCGGTAAGCCAAGTGACTCCATAACCTTCACTAAATCCCCTTTATTATGGTTTAACGCTTGTTCGATCAAAGTTTTTTCAAAACAAGACACCTGATCTGGCAAGCTTAAGCCTTCTGCATTAACGCCTGCTTGCATTAATGCTGCAAGGTCAAATTGGTAGCTTTCACCCAATAGCACATAGCGTTCAGCGATATTTCTTAACTCACGGATGTTTCCTGGCCAGTCATGTTCTAGTAATACCTGCAGTGCTTTGTTATCTAAAGCGGGCATTTCTGCCTCACAACGCGCTGCGGCGACTAATACAAAGTGCTGAAATAATAGTGGGATGTCTTCACGGCGTTCGCGAAGTGGTGGTACTTCTAAGGTCACTACGTTTAATCGGTAATATAAATCTTCACGAAACTCTTGTTTTGCCGCTGCTTCTTTGAGGTCAACTTTAGAGGCGGCAAGTACGCGAATATCCAAAGGCAATGATTGATTAGAACCAAGCCGCTCAATGCTTCTTTCTTGCAGTACACGTAGCAGAGGGATTTGGGTTGAGAGTGACATACTTTCAATTTCGTCCAGAAAAAGTGTGCCACCGTTGGCATGTTCAAACTTGCCGATGCGTTTGGTTTTGGCATCCGTAAATGCACCTGCCTCATGCCCGAATAGTTCGCTGTTAAGCAATTGCTCTTGAATAGCTCCACAGTTAATGGCAACAAAGTTATGATCACGCCGCTGGCTTTGCTCGTGCAATGAGCGTGCCACCAACTCTTTACCCGTACCTGTTTCACCCATAATCAATACATCCGCCTCAGCATTGGCTATATGCCGAATCATACTGCGTAATTGTTTAATGGCGGGGGCATTACCAATAATGCGTGGGCCTAGTCTCGATTGGCTCGCAAGCTCATCACGTAATGCACGGTTTTCTAAAGTAAGTTGGCGTTGATCTGCCGCACGCTTTAATTTATCAATTAATAGCCGTGTTGAAAAAGGCTTTTCAATAACATCGTAAGCCCCTTCACGAATAGCGCTAACTGCGGTTTCAACATCCGCATGACCACTAATAAGGATCACAGGTAGTTTTGCATCTATTGCTAAGGATGTGCGCATTAGCTCCAAGCCATCCATTTCTGGCATACGAATATCGGTAAGTAAAACGCCGTTAAATTCTGTCGATAAAAAAGGTAACACTTCTTTTGCCGATGAAAAGGTTTTTACATTTAAGTCAGCCAATTGCAGTGATTGCTCGGTTGACTCACGCACGGGCGCTTCATCATCAACTAACAATATTAAAGGTTTATTCATAGTGACTCTTATAGCACTTTTTGGTAGTTTTTATTAGAACTCTCAGGTAAACAAAGCGTAAATTTTGCACCCGATCTGTCAGTATTATTTTCTTTAATATTATTTATTGCCACCAAGGAGCCACCCATATCTTTCGCCAAATTAAATGATATCGAAAGCCCTAAGCCTAGACCTTTTGAAGATGGTTTGGTGGTGAAAAATGGCTCAAAGATAAAAGGCAACGTATTCTCTTCAATGCCAGCACCGTTATCTATAACCTCTATACATAATAGAGAATTAGGGGCAGATTTGATATTAATCCAAATATCTCGTTGCTGTCTTTCTTGAGTCGCTGAAATAGCATTAGTGAGTAAATTAACCAATATTTGCCCCAGCCAAACATCATCAGCTAATACACTTTTGTTTGCTCCGTGACCTTGATCATCCCAATGACAAATAACGCCACTGCCCTCTAATTTTGGATGCACAATAGATAGTGCGCTATTTATACTCTGTCCTAATAATACAGGTGTAAACCGCCCTTTACTCTTTCGAGAGAATGATTTGAGTTGCTTGGTTATCGCTGCCATGCTCTCAGTTAATGTTGTAATTTCTTTAAGATTTGACGCCACCATATCCAAACGATCTTTTTGTAAAAATTGTTTGGCATTTTCAGCATAAGAGCGGATTGCTGTCAGCGGATTATTAATCTCATGTGTAATTCCCGCCGACAATTGCCCCAGCGCCGCCATCTTTGCTGCTTGTATTAAATCTTCTTGTGATTGTTTTAACGCTTTGGTGCGTTCAATGACTTTATTTTCAAGCTCTTCTTTTATAGCGAGCTGGTAACTTTTACGTTGTTGTTGCGCTCGCCATAACACCATTGCTAAAGCTGAGAGTAAAAGTAGAAATAAGGTACTGAATAGCATGATCGTGGTTACAGATTTTTTCATAGCTGTATGACTGGCCAGTACACGTACATCCCAATCTGCCAGAATCATTTTTTTTGAGCGCATCTCATAGTTTTGATTATTGATTATTATTGATTGAAATTGTGCTTGGCTCATATTTACAGGCGAGTTATTAAGGGGTGTAATATTCATGCTGCCATAACGACGACTGGCTACAATTGCTTGTCGTTGTCGTTCATCTAAAAGTGAAAGAGATTGCATATTCCAATCACTTTGACTGGATAAAAAGATAGTGCCGTAGCGATCTGTCACCATAAAATCCATCGAGCCTACACCCCAAGTGAACTCAATATCATCCATAGCAATCTTAACCACGACAACACCGACCATTTTTTCTTGGTTGTGAATGGCGCGCGCGAAGAAGTAACCCCGCTCACCCGTGACTGCCCCTACACCATAGTAACGCCCCAATATATTCTGCTTAGCTTGTTGAAAATAAGGTCGAAAAGCAAAGTTTTTCCCTATAAAAGAATGAGGTGAAAACCAGTTGCTAGAAGCGACTGCTGTACCTTCAAGCTGCATCAAAAAAATTGAAGATGCACCTGATGTATTTGCCGTTAGCTCAAGAGATGAATTAATCCGAGATAACTGTGCCTCTTGGCTCTCATCATCTTCTGTACTATTGATTAAATTTCCTGCATCCGTTTGTGCAGTCATAAAATCTATAATGATTTGGTCATTAGCAATTAAAGCAGGTAAATAAGCATGCTTCCCAAGGATGATTTCAACCTCATTAACCACTTGCTGCAGTTGTGTTGTTACACTTTGCTGTAGTTTATTTTTAGCATTACTATTGGCAAAAAAATAGGTTGTAACCCACGCCAGTATAAAAAGCATCAATATAAACAGTGGAATAATGAATTTATTCAGTTTCATTTAGGACATTTAATAGAAGTAACGATGATAATTGTAGTATAAGGTCTCTCTTAATAAACAAGTCGTACACGCTCTTCTCCAAGAACTTTTTTTAACGCCTTAATAGATTCATCACTAACTGGAGCTCGAACCGCTTCGCCCAAACGCAGTTCCACCATCTCATCATCCGTTTCATAAGCGATAAATACGGGACAATGCCCTTGGCTTTTACTTTGATGCTGCTCTTGTTGATACTGTTGTTCTTCTTGAGATTGGGCTAACTGTGTAGG
>JAZGFW010000156.1:0-16219 GCA_036479895.1 Cocleimonas sp.
ATTTTTTCATAGTTTATATTGTGTAAAATAGGAGTTCAGGTCCTAATTAGAACAACATAGAGTTTACGAATCACTTTCCATCTCGATCTGGACTCGAACCAGAGAACAATAGATCAACAGTCACAAATAAAAAAATACTTTATTAGTCAGCCGCTTACGGCATCCCAACAATCTACCCATACCAGCAAGTCTTACAATTTCATTTAGATAAAATGAAGTATCAGGCTTTCTAAATAATAAGCCCATAACTTTTTGCTGTGTTTTAGTAAAAAGTGAATCTGCAATGGTGGTTACTTGTATCATTAAAATACCGATAAGTCCCAATATGGGTATTTTAGGTCTTTATTTGGGACTTACCGATAGGGAAGTAGGAATCTACTCAACCATATCTTCAAACATCATTGTTTTTTCATGCATATTACGGTATGCCCATCTTGGGCAAACACATTTAGCTAACTATTCTGAGAATTCGTCACAACTTGAATAAAGTTTGGCACAATTCTGGCACAGTCATAAAAAAGGGCTGTAGCGAAAATCACTACAGCCCTTTATATGTATGGCTCCTCGACCAGGACTCGAACCTGGGACCAATAGATTAACAGTCTACTGCTCTACCAACTGAGCTATCGAGGAACTGGTAGAATCTGTTGCAATAGCATGAGAGCTATCAACAGAGGCGCGAATTTTACTGTTTGCTTGGTTTTCGGTCAACACTTAAATGATGAAAAACTGTATTTATTTAAACCTACAATCAAATCATTTCATCATTCGCTCAATCTCGTCTTCTCCTAAAGGCTGTTTATGTTTAATACTTAAGCTTTCGCTCCATTCGTGTGAAAAATCACGCTGTAAGCGAATGTTGATGAAGGCTACGATCGCCATTGCGATTAATGCACCAATACTTGCTAAACCCATGTCCTTATGTGCATCCCAAATATCACCTTGCGATCCTAGATAGGCTGCACCCAGCTCGCCACCAAAGAGTTCGACGACCCCCACTCGACTAATTCATAAATCATTGAAGTCGACATGGTTAGATCTAAAGGTAGAAAGTAGCTCCAAAAGCCCCGAACGTTTGCAATACGTATAAAAAATTCTCTAATTGGGTATGCCAACAGCAAGCCGTAAGAAAAATGTACTAAACGATCAAAGTGATTGCGCTCAAATCCGAAAATGTTGTTAAAAGTGCCTCCTGTTAGGTTTTTAAACCAATCATCATAGGGCACAAGCGCATAAGTATAGTGTGAGCCAACTTCATGCAGGAATAGAAAAGTAAAAATTAGCGTATAGGAAACACGAGAAAGAGGAAATTTTTTCAGAGTTAAGAGTAAGCCGACAATAAAAATAACGACCAAGACATTTTCTAATGCCCAATCGAAACGGTCAGTAGGGTTAATTGATGCCCAAATTGCAATAGGTGAAAAAAATAGTAGCAGTATAAAAAAATAACGTTGGTGCGTGATGTTAATCATAAATACCTTAAAAATTGATTAAGATGAAACCTTTTACTCGTCACCTGACTCGTGAAAAAGTCTCAAGATAGGTACGATTGATCAAACTTAAACTTTTAAAAAATCAACCGCAGTACGAATAACCTCAATACCCGAACCTTCTTTGTGTGTATTTTCACTGATATGCCGACGCCATGCTTTTGCTCCCTGCATAGCAGGAAATAATCCTAAAATATGACGGCTCATATGCTTTAAATACACCCCTTGATTGAGTTGTTCTTGCATATATTCAATATACGTATCAAGTAACTCAAAGCGCGTTTGTTTGTTGGGCAGCTCGTCATAAATACGAGCGTCAACCTCATTCATTATAAACGGATTGTGATACGCCTCACGCCCAACCATTACACCATCAACATGGCCAATGTGCGCTTCGCATTCATCTAACGTTTTAATACCCCCGTTAATGATAATTTCCAAGTCAGGAAACTCCTTTTTCATCTGATAAACAAGGTCATAATTAAGTGGCGGAACATCACGATTCTGCTTAGGACTCAAGCCTTTTAACCATGCTTTTCTAGCATGAATGATAAAGGTTTCACAACCCGCTTGAGAGATGGTTTGCAGAAAATTATGCAGTGTTTCATACTCGTCCATCTCATCAATGGCGAGTCGGTTTTTCACGGTAACAGGAATATCAACAGCCCGTTTCATAGCTTCTACATTTTCAGCCACTAGTTCTGCTTTCGCCATCAAGCAAGCGCCAAATGCACCACTCTGTACACGATCACTGGGGCAACCTACATTAATATTAACCTCATCATAACCATAGTCTTCTGCCATTTTTGCACACAATGCCATATCTTTCGGTTCACTACCACCTAGTTGCAATGCTAGAGGGTGCTCTTCTTTATTAAAAGCTAAATGACGTTCTTTATCGCCATGGATCAACGCGCCTGTGGTTACCATTTCGGTATAAAGTAACGCGCGTTTTGACATTAAGCGCAAAAAATACCGCTCATGTTTGTCAGTCCAGTCCAACATAGGGGCAACCGAGAATCGACGGTCTATTTTATTAGGGTGAGTTGTCACTATTTATTCAGTATGGGTCTTTGATAAAAAAGTAATTATGGTATGCTAGCGCCCACTTGTAAATCACGGAATAAAATACAATGAATGTTGGAGAGTCAATTCAAGCGGGCAACTGGATCGCTTTATTTACCTACATGGGCTTTAGCTTTTTCGCGGGTTACGTGATCGGTTTTGCTACGCGTACTTTTATGAAATTCGTTTTCTTTCTTGCGGGTACTGCACTTATTTTACTCTTCGGTTTACAATACGCTGGCATGATAGATGTGCAGTGGGATGCTTTTGAGAAAGTCTATAACGGTTTAATTGCTTGGATTTCTCCGCACCTTGGTGGCTTAAAGAGCTTTATCACTGCTAATTTATCTTCAGCAGCTATGGCTGGTTTAGGCTTATTTTGGGGCTTTAGAAGTAAAGGCTAGCTTCTTTTACAAGTACGACACTAACGTTGGCATTTTCCACAGTAAAAGGTGGAGCGCTGACCTTGGGTAATTTGCTTAATATTTGAGCTACAGCTAGAGCATATCTCACCTGCTCGACCATAGACGTTCAATTCTTGCTGAAAATACCCAGGCTTTCCTGTCGCCTGTACAAAATCTTGTAGCGTAGTCCCGCCTTGCTCAATAGCTTGTGCTAAAACGTCTTTGATAACCGCTACTAATTTAATATAGCGAGCTTTTGATACTTTTCCTGCCAAACGTTTTGGCGATATACCTGCTCTAAATAGTGATTCACAGGCATAGATATTGCCTACGCCTACTACAATCTGCCCATTCATAATAAATTGTTTAATGCTTACACTACGCCCGCGAGAACGTTGGTATAAATACTCTCCACTTAGATCATCACCTAGTGGTTCTGGCCCTAAAGAGCGTATGAGTTTGTGTTTAAGCGGATTACTAGTTGTCCATAAAACCGCGCCAAATCTACGCGGGTCATGCAATCGAATCGCTTTGCCATTGCCGAAAATAAAATCTACGTGATCGTGCTTGTCAGGCGCAACACCCGCATCAATTACCCGTAAACTCCCTGACATACCCAAATGAATTAAGACGGTGCCTTGCGCTGTTTCTAATAATAAATACTTGCCACGACGGCTAACGGATTCAACCTTTTGACCCTCCATTTGATGAATTTCTGCAGGGACAGGCCAACGTAGTTTGGGCTGACGAATAATAATCTCTTCAACTGTCTGTTGGTCAATATAAGGGAGTATCCCTCTACGAGTGGTTTCTACTTCGGGGAGTTCAGGCATTTTATTGGTTAACTGTCGCTGGTTTAAAATCAGCTCTTGGTTGTGGCTTAAATGCTTCCTCACCCATTTGCATTACGCCGGAAACAGTCTCTGTAATAAGGTACAAGGTATCACTTTTTTGAATAAAACGTTGTTGGGTAACAGGATTAAGTTTACCAAAAATATATTTAACGCCATTGAAGCTGATACTCAGGCGCTCTTTATCCAAGCCGTACTCTGCAAGGTCTTTGCCTGCAATGGGATAATTACTCTCGGCATTTTCTTTAAGCAAAGTGAAAAGATGCTGAACTTTAGCTTTATCTGCAAGAAATTTTGTTGGTTTAATGACCTGCCACGTATCATCCTTATTTTCTAAAACAACATCCTCACGACCTTCTACATGAATAACCACGTCCTTGGCATTGTCACCAATCGATTTATCATAAAGCGTTTTATATTGTTCAGCGTTATTTTCATCTCGGCTAAGAATAAATATCAGCAAACCACCCACTATGGCAAGCAGTAGCAAATTCGATACTAAACGCTTTTTGTTAGCATTTGTCATTTGTTTATTCGCACTTGCATCACCTCTTGGTTTTTTCTTCTTTTTTTACGGGTGCTTTTATACCATAAGTTAAACGCATTTTATCTTGGCTTGGTTCTTCAATTAATGTAAAAATTAAATGCTTTAAAAGTCGACCTTGCTGATTATATAAATAAACTTTTTTTCCGATTTTTGTATAGACACAAGGCCACATATTACCTGTGTTTTTGTCTTTGTACGCGCATTCACCACTGGTATTAAAGTCGTACTCCATACGGAAACCACCTTGAGAAAAATCTTGGCTATCAGCAGGTCGAAAGATATTTAATGTCGGGTTACCTCCCTGCTCTTCATAGGCATTTACCCAGCGCTGATAGAAGTTAGTATTAAGCTCTGCGCGTTTTTCTTCTTTCACACCTACTCCACCACACGCTGTTAGCGTGAGCAGTAATACTGCCCCCATTACAAAACTTATTGTTTTCATTTCTTCCCCCTTATATTTTCACACGCCAAACGTTATCTTTTTCTGCGCTTTAGCCAACGAACTGTACCTATCAATATTAAGCCTGCAGGCAACAGAATCAAAAAGAAAAGCCCAGAAGCAAATAGCGCCCAGCCAGGCATATTCAACTCAGTATCAGGTGCTTTGACTGCTTTTATTGAGAGCAGCTCATCATCAGAACCTAACCAATTAAAAATATTTTTGGCTAACTCTAGATTGCTTCCTTGCCCAATAAAATTATTCGCGAGAAAATCGCCATCACCCAAGACTAGTACACGTTGTTCAGGCATTGTTGTTTTTGAGTCTGAACTCTCTTCGTCAGAAGATTTCGTTAACAGCATACCAATATCTAATGGCCCAGGCTTATCAGCGTCATCATCAAACTTTACATTACCTTCAATCTCTCCTGATTCCAGCCAACTGGTTGGCAAGGTGGTTAAGATTGGCTGATACTGCCATTGCGAATCCTTTACCTCATCATCACCCTCTTCCCTTTGGATAGCCGTAGGAAAAGGAAAAAGCACATGCGCGCTTAAGTCCTTTGTCATTTCTGACTCACCGTAGTCAATCACCGCAATCACTGCCGGATGCTTAATACCCAGCATCTTTTGTAGCGCTTGATTAGCATCTACGATAGTCCCCTCATGCACGATTAAACCGAGTTGTTGTTCCAGAGCATCTAAACCATTGACTGACCCGGGGTCATGCAACCAAAGTAAATTTCCGCCCGACTTTAGGTAATCTTGAATAATTTTAACTTCATCCTCAAGGTACTCTTTTTGTGGCGTGGCAATAACGATAAAGCTAACACCAGCAGGAATATTCTGAGTACGTATTAAATTATGTGGTTGAAAGGTGAAGCCTTGTTTTTCAAGCGCGCCTGTAAACTGGGATAAACCGCTGGATTTCTCACTAAATATTGAGCGTTCACCATGCCCTTCTATAAACAAGGCTAGGCGAGGCTTATTGCGTGAGATACGTTGTAATACATTAACAAAGGTTTGTTCATCTGCAGAATTTACGGTTTCACTTCTATCACCTAAACTTATCTTTAATTGCCCACTGTACTCAATACCATCGTCTTTAGCACGCTTAGGGTTTAGCTCAGGGTTAACAAACTCCAATACGGTATCTATTTTATGCTTTTTGTATTTGGCGACAATCTTTTTTAGCCCTGCATGTACCGTGGCATCATCAGGCACGTACGCGGTTAGCTTTAAAGGTTTATCCAGCCTCATCAATAACTTTTGAGTGGATGCGTGTAATGAGTTTTGTTGCTTTAAGCTCATATCAAAATCTTTATGGTAGGTTTTACCTAGCCATGCTAATAAGCCAATAACCACCATCAATAAAAGTGTAAAAACAATGTTTTGAAGCCGCAAGGTAGTCTGCGATGCACGGTGTGTTTTAGTTATTTTTTTCACCCGAGCAACCTATCATTATCCAATTTACGAATCGTTAGCACCAAAAAACCAACAATAAACAAGCCGTAATACACCAAGTCACTGGTATCTAAAACACCTTCAAGAAAGGGCAAGAAATGACTAAAGTGAGAAAGATAAATAAATACTTCACTACTATTACCTTGCGAGTTTCCTGATAAATACAACACCACTAAAAAGAACAGCAAGCCAAAAGTGCTTATCGCCGCAATAATAGGCTGGCTGGTTAGTGAGGATAAAAACAAACCTGCCGAAGCAAATGAGCTAAGCAATAAAAACAAACCCAGTGATGAGGTGAATACCACTCCCCAATCTAGCGTTGTACCTACTGTTAGCGCCAACGGCATCAAACTTAACATAGCGACAATTAGGATAATAAAAAGCAAAATTCCAAAGAACTTACCCATCACAATTTGAGTGGATGACAAGGGGGACGTAAGTAACAGCGATAAGGTCTTATTCATACGTTCTTCTGCAAACAACCGCATCGTCATTATTGGCATAACCGCTAACATGATGATGCCTGCCCATAAATAAATCGGCGCTACAACAATTCCCGTTACTCCCGGTGGGTTCGCCGAAGTTGCCGTCGCTGGTTGTACGACTGCAATAAATTCTTCCATAAACATTAAGAATAATAGCGCCAATACAAACTGTAATATGGCTAAAACACTCCACGCTAATGGTGTATTAAATAACCGTTTAAATTCACTAAGTGCAATTATCATGATTTTTTTCATGATGCTCGCTCCCGTGTTGATTGAGAAATTATGCCCTTATCTAGATTCTTATCTAGATTCTTATCTATGTTCTTAGTTACAGTGTCGGTATACACCAAGTTCATAAATATTTGCTCTAAAGTCTCATCTTGAGGACTAAGTTCGGTTAGCACCCAACCCTGTTCAATAGCTAGTTTGTAAATGGAACTAGCATCAGATTTCTCATCAAACTCAAGTTGGAAACGGTTATTAGTCAGTGCCTTTATTTGCTTAATGCCTGTAGCTTTTCGCAAGTCTGCTTCATTTATTACATGCTCAAAGCCTACAACTAATAAATTAGAGGCCTGTTTTTGTGCAAGCTCACTAAAGCTATCAGAAAATACTGTTTCACCTTGGTTAATAATTTGCACACGATCACACACCGCTTGAACTTCAGGTAAAATATGGGTCGATAATATAACGCTGTGATCCTTACCAAGCTCACGTATCAAGTCACGAATTTTAGTAATTTGAATGGGATCTAAACCTACCGTTGGCTCATCTAATATAACCACTTCGGGACGATGTAAGATCGCTTGCGCTATACCCACACGCTGTTGATAACCTTTGGAAAGACTAGCGATCAATTTATTAACCACTGTTTGTAAGGAACAGCGCTCAATTGCATCAGCCACCGCAGCCTTAATATTATTTTTAGCTATATCATGCAAAGATGCGCAATAATTTAGAAACTCCAGCACCGTCATATCGCGGTAAATAGGGGGTTGCTCTGGAAGGTAGCCAATTTGGCGTTTTGCTTGCTGAGGCTCATCTAACAAGTTAACGCCATTAATAATCACTTCACCCGAACTCGGCGAGATATTACCCGTCAGCATTTGCATGGTAGTTGATTTACCCGCACCATTAGGGCCGAGCAAACCCAGAACCTCACCCTTATTTAAGGTAAGATTAAAATCTTTAACCGCGTGATATTCCCCATAGAAGCGATTTAAAGCAGTCGCTTGAATAAGAGTATTGACACTCATTTTTAGATATTCCCCATTAGCCTTTTTCATTGAACGGCAGATTTATTATTATTAAATTTTAATTAGCAAGCCCTGCCAATTAAGTTGCTGATTATACAGAACTTACAGGCATAAAAAAAGCCTAGCGCGATGCTAGGCTTTTATAAACAACGCTGTACGTTATTTATTTAATTTTTGATTCTTTAAACTCAACATGCTTACGAACCTTAGGATCGTACATTTTCTTAACCAGCTTTTCAGTCATGGTACGTTTGTTCTTCGTTGTTGTGTAGAAGTAACCTGTACCAGCACTTGATACCATTTTTATTTTATCACGCATAATATTTTCCTATTTTAAACTAGTCAGTGGTTTAAACTTTTTCGCCACGAGCACGAATATCAGCTAAAACTGTATCAATACCTTTCTTATCAATGATACGCATACCTTTTGCAGTAAGGCGTAGTTTTACAAAACGATTTTCAGCTTCTACCCAAAAACGATGTGTGTGTAAGTTAGGCAAAAAACGACGACGTGTTTTATTATGAGCATGAGAAACATTGTTTCCTGCTACGGGGCGTTTACCTGTTACTTGGCATACTTTAGCCATGACTATCTCCGAAATTCTGTACTAATATTTGTTTGGTTATCGCACGCTTAGTCATTAAATAAAATAACGACTAAGGGTCGAAAGGCGCGTAATGATATACAATCCAATGGCAACCAGCAAGCCTAATCTACATGATTCCTAAAATAACTAACAATAAGATCTAATCACTCATTAAAAATCTACGGTAAACATCCAGTTTACTATCATAAACCTCACTATCAATCCCTAAAGCACCTAGCACACTATGAAAAATATTAGCCTGAGAATGCATTTCCTTATTGCTAGTTGGTATTTTTTTATAGGATTTTAATGTTTGAAAGTCATCTGACACCCATACCATAAAGGGCACTTTTTTCTGAAAGTCTGGCGCGAAGGAATACGGTGTACCATGCAGATACAAACCAAACTCACCCAAAGATTCGCCATGATCTGAAACATACATCAAGGTACTTGGGATCCCCTCCAGGTTATCCAACAAATCTATCGTCTTATTTAAAAAATAGTCCGTATACAAAATACTATTATCATAGGCATTTTGTAATTCTTGCGGCGTACATTTGTTAAGTTCAACACTTTTACAAATGGGTTTAAAAACGTCAAAGCCTTTAGGGTAACGAGTGAAATAGGATGGCCCATGACTGCCTTTCGTGTGCAAAACCACCAATATTTTATTCTGTTTCGAACTCTCAATCCGTTGCTTTAAACCAGTTAATAATAAGCCGTCAAATTTACAATCATCACCTTTGCATGTCGCCTCAAGGTCACCAGACTCTAAGTATTCATTTACCTTGATAGGTGGCTCTCCCCAGTTTTTGGTTCGCCAAATAACATCTACACCGTGACGGTTTAGATAGCTAGGTAAAGGCTCAAAAGCACTGGGATCATTATCAGTATGTGACAAAATACAAGCAACCGAGGCCGTGGTATAGGTAGAGCATGCCCACGTATCTGTGAAGTTTATAAGACCTTTTTTATTTTCTAAAAGAGGGTTAGTTTTACGAGCATAACCGTTCAAAGAAAAATTTTGCGCTCTGGCAGTTTCACCAATAATTAATAACACCACTTCTTTTTCATTATCTCCAAAAGTGGCAAGGGGTAATAGTTGTTGTATTTTTGATGCTTTGGACTGCTCTGAATAATGCCTAGCCGTATTCATAATATAAGACCAAGGGAGGATTTTCCCCCCCAAGGTTTTAGCGTGTTTATCTATCCATAACCAGCTTGAAGCATTCATATAAATAAATAAACCACCGATAATAACGCTGGCAATAACTTGCAAGATAAGACGTACCCGGTAACCTTTTTTAATGCGTGTTCTTAGTATAAACAAACTGGGAATAAGTCCTAGCAGAACGATATAGATTAAAAATGAATAGCTTAAAAAATCAAGCGACTCTTCGTTTTTAGTATTTAGGATATTTCCCATCATCGTTTTATCTAAAACCACTTGATAGGTCAGAAGAAAATAAACGGCAGCAGCATTTAAAAATGAAATAATTACTGCGAAAGGTTTTAATAAGAATGGTAATAAAAGAGCAATTATAGAAAATAAAACTAGACTGGCTAAAAATATTATACAAAAAACACTCAATAGTACGGCAACACCATGAAGTGTAGAAAGCTCAAGATTTTCGCTAACAAAGGTATAAAGCGGAAAATGATAAAGCGCTATTATTGCCAGCGTTAGAAAAAAAACAAACTGACTGATACTCAGCTCCCAATGTGAGCGCTTAGCTTTTAATAGCATCTAACTTTCCAAATGGAGTACTTATTAAGTCTCATGGTTCTGTCTATTTAGTGGTAGGTCTTAAAAAAAGATACAACGACATCAACGCACCTATTACAGCCGCAATCCACAGAATAATCATCTTGCTATAATCAGGATCAGAAAGATTGTAAACAATCGCTATCACAAAAAGAAATACTTGAAGGCTGAGTATAAATTGATATTTGGGAGAGGCCATCCATTGCCACCAACGTTGATAACGTTGGGTTAAAATAATGCCACTCAAGCCACCTAAATAGCCTAGTACCGAACCTAATGCCACATCAAGCGGCCAATGTGCACCGACTGCTACACGCGATAGTGCAACAAAAAAGGCCAGTAAAGAACCTATCGCTAACCATATAAAATGTTGTTTTTTATTAGGTAAAGGAAACAAAACGCCCAAAACAACCGTCGCCGCAGTAAATACCGTTATGGTGTGCCCTGAAGGTAAACTATTATACGCTGTTAACGTATCCCCCATAATATTAAACAGATTATGATCTAAAACAGCTGCTGGCCTTGGTACATCAAATAAGTTTTTCCCGCCTATAGATAATAAAGCTGATACAGGAACAGCGCCAAATAAAGCTGCCCAAATTTGAGGGTATTTAGGAATTAATAATGAAAGCAGAGGGAATAATATCATTGCATCCCCAAGCTGGGTGATATTCAGCCAAAAATCCGAGTCACTCATTAAAAAGCGGTTAATTGAAAGGAATTCACTCTTTTGAAAGTTAACGTAATCAGATTGATTCAGTGGCAATACTAACGCTGTTACAAAAATAATAGATAAAATAATCACAATCGGAAGCCACAAAAAAGTACTTTGTCTAAAGCTCCAGCGGACAACAGAGTCAGCTTTCCTCTCAGATAAAGGGTAATTTTTATTACTTCGATTCATCGAAGAAAACTTTGATAAGCAGAATTATCAGTTTCTTCAAAGTGTTCATAGCCCAATGCTTTTAAAAACTCACAAAACTTCGAACGCTCATCAAGAGGTACTTGAACCCCTACAAGAACCCGACCAAAGTCAGAACCATGATTACGATAATGGAATAAGCTGATATTCCAGTCTCCCCCCATACTGGTTAAAAAATGCAATAAAGCACCCGGCCTTTCAGGAAAACGAAAGCGGTACAGTACTTCATCTTTTACACCCTGCGCATGACCACCGACCATAAAACGTAAGTGAACTTTAGCAACCTCATTATCACTTAGGTCTAACACTTTGTAATCTTTTTCACTGAGTTGTTTTATCAACTGTTCTTTTTCAATATCACCGTTACTGAGTTTTACGCCTGTAAATACCTGTGCTTCGCTGGCATCAGCGTAGCGGTAGTTAAACTCTGTAATAGCTCTATCGCCAATAGCCTCACAAAAATGCTTAAAACTATTGGGGCTTTCAGGAATCGTAACAGCAAGTATGGCTTCACGCTTTTCACCCAGCTCTGCACGCTCAGCCACATGTCGTAAGCGATCAAAGTTGATATTTGCCCCGCTAGTAATTGAAATAAGCTGCTGGCCTTTTACTTGATGTTCGGCAATGTACTTCTTTAATCCTGCTGTTGCTAACGCACCTGCAGGTTCTAGCATAGTGCGCGTATCTTCAAATACGTCTTTAATTGCTGCGCAAGTTTCATCCGTACTGACAGTCATCATTAAATCAACAACACCGCTACTAACAATCTCAAAGGTATTCACTCCTGCTTTTCTGACCGCAGCACCATCAGCAAACGTGCCTATACTTTCTAGCTCAACTAGCTCACCTTTTTCAACAGACTGCGTCATACTGGATGCTTCTTCATGCTCCACGCCAATAATTTTAGTGCTCGGGCTAAGGTATTTAATATAACTCGCAATCCCCGAGATTAACCCACCACCACCAACGGCGATGAAAATAATATCAATGGGGTCAGGGTGCTGACGCAATAACTCCATACCAATTGTGCCTTGCCCAGCAATCACATCGAGATTATCAAAAGGATGTATAAAACTCATGCCTTCATTTTCGGCTAGCCCCATCGCATGCGCGTAGGCATCATCAAAGGTGTTACCTACCAATACCGCATTCCCGCCATAAGATTGCACACCTTTCACTTTAATATCAGGGGTTATTTTAGGCATGACTATGGTTGTTTTAATACCCAATTTTTTACCCGCAATAGCCACACCTTGAGCGTGATTTCCTGCTGAAGCTGTAACTACACCTTTAGCTTTTTGTGCATCGCTTAGCTGAAACATGCAGTTAAATGCGCCACGTAACTTGAATGAAAATACGGGCTGTAAGTCTTCACGTTTTAAGTAGACTTTATTTTCACAGCGTTTTGATAATGACTTTGCAAGTTCTAACGGTGTTTCGTTGGCAACATCATAAACACGGGCTGTGAGTATTTTTTCTATTAACTTATTTTTCATAGGATGAACTCTACAAGGAAATAAAAAAGGTGCAAGAAATAAAGTGTCTGATTAGGTATGATTGCGCCATCAAATTACAAGGACGTTCAGATGACACAAGATGAAATGAAAATTGCAGCCGCACAAGCTGCTTTAGAATATGTAGAATCAGGCATGGTTATTGGTATCGGCACAGGCTCAACCGCCAATCACTTTATTGATTTATTAGCCACCGTTAAAGGCAAAATCGATGGCACGGTAGCAAGCTCAGTTGCCAGTGAAGAACGTTTAAAAAGCCACGGCATCCCTGTTATGGATTTGAATAACTCTGGTCAATTATCTCTTTATGTTGATGGAGCAGATGAATCAGACAAACACTTAAACCTTATCAAAGGTGGCGGCGGCGCATTAACGCGTGAAAAAATAGTGGCAGGTGCAAGTGATAAATTTATCTGTATTGCCGATGAAAGCAAGTTGGTTGATGTAATGGGTGAGTTCCCTTTACCCGTTGAAGTAATCCCAATGGCTCGTAGCTATATTGCCCGAGAAATTGTAAAAATGGGGGGAAGACCTGAACTACGACAAGGTTTTACGACTGATAATGGTAATATAATTATTGATATTCATGGGCTGGAAATTATGGAGCCCGTAAAAATGGAAGCTGATTTTAATCAGTTACCAGGCGTAGTAACCATTGGCTTATTTGCTCAACGCCCTGCTGATGTACTTATTTTAGGTACACCAAATGGTGCTAAGGTTATTACTTAACACTTAACTAGACAGCTCTAAAAACTATTTTTGGTTGTTAGCCAGCATTTTCCTCAGGCTCAACCAATTTTAGTTCTGCTGCATTTATACGTTTGTAAATTTCTTCTCGGTGTACAGCTACTTCTCTGGGTGCATCAATACCAATACGTACTTGGTTACCTTTTACGCCAAGTACCGTGATACTAATATCATCACCAATCATCAGTGTTTCACCAACACGTCTCGTTAAAATTAACATCTATACTTCTCCATTATTTTAATTATTTTAGGCTTACTTTATTTTCAAGTTATTTGGTATGCCTTCCCTCTTTCCCGAGATTTTCTTAACTTACCTGTTTATTATTTTGATTATTTGGTAAGAGGTAGAAGAATCGCATAGGAGCACTTAACGTAGACTTAATCTTATAAAATATTTCAAAGTTTTTAGCCAGTATTGCTATCAGATTAATACTCTAGTTTTCATTCCTCACAATGAAACGTTATATGCTCGCATTCAAAAATCTTAGCTAGTGCGCTATGACCTTTTTCAAAATTTGGTAATAAATCACACGCCTGAATGGCATCACACAACTCATCAAACCACTACCTGTTTGATAATTTCTAACCCTTTTCTCAATAACCTTCATCTTTTGCATAATTTATACGAATACACTGATGTTTGTGCGCCCATTTATCGTCTTTGCATTTAAAAAAATTATGTTGGGGATAACGTAAACATTCTCTGCTTTAAGCTTTTCAATTATAATTTAATATTATAAAATACTCATTACGAAATTTTAGAAGACTAGAGAATATTGAAGTAGAGATAGAAGAAAAAGAGACAATATTTGTTGGCCCAAATAATTGTGGTAAGACATCTGCAACATCTGCATTTAGGTTTTTCCTCGCAGATAAAAATATTTTTTCAATTTTTGATTTTTCTGCATCACACACAAAAACTATCAATGATTATGGGTACACTGGTGCTTTAGAGCCTGATACTGATTTTCCAAAAATTGAAATGGATTTATGGTTTTCGGTAGACCCCGCTACTGAGTATGGGCGTATCGCAAATCTTATTACGATTACCTCAATAGCACATAGTGAAATTGGTATAAGAATATCTCTTTCTTCAAAAGATAAAGAAAAATTAAGAAGTGATTATTTAGAACTATTTCCCGAAAATGAAGATGGGACTCTCAATAGTAAAACGCTTTTTCATTTTTTAACGTTGTCTGGAAATTTAAAAAAATATTTTGAATTAAAATACGCATCTTTTTTCTAAAATTCTAACGCCTCAATCATCAGGGAAAGAACCAACCGATGGTCAGCGTGATAAAAGCAGAAAACTAGCTTATGTATGTTTTTCGAGAGCAGAAGTGGACTTACGAATAATTCTTTTTACACCAAATCCCAATGTGGCAAAACAAGAATTAATTGACCAAGAGTTATTCACTGAAGATCAAATTTCTTTAGATTGAATTAAAGGGGGTAGTACTCATTGAAATAATAACTCCTTAAAGCACAGTAGCTATTAATATAAACGCATCAAAAGTCATTAACCGAACCCACCTCACAAAAAAATGGATTAACAACCCTAACCCCTCCAACAACCTGCCCATCCTGCAAATCCTCACTCAAAAGCACTTCACACCCCTGAACCTGAGCTGCAGACAAAATTAAACTATCCCACCAAGAAAACTGATACCTGTCTTGAATTTTCCAAGCATTATCAATCACTTTTTTATCAACGGTTATCGGATTCCAAGCTTCAAGTGCATTCAGGTCAGAACGCGCTTTTTCTTTAGATAAGCCAGGTTTAAGACGTTGCGTAGTAACAACATAATATTCATTAAAAGATTGATAACTAAGTCGTCCTGAACGTGTTTTCCATAAATGGGCGATCCACTCTTTGGCTTTAATTTGTTTATCTTCTTCTGATGCATCTCGTGCATAAACCAAAATATTTGTATCGACAAAGACCTTAACGCTCATAAAGAGAATCTCTATCAGGGTACTTTTCAGTGCTTTCTTTTAATGGAGTAGCAGAAGTTGATAAATATTGTTGCATGGCAAGCTCATAGCCTTGTTCTTGTGTCATTTCTTCTTTTAATATTTTTCCCAGTAATTTTGAAACACTGGTGTTGTTCTTGGCGGCTAAGATACGTGCCCATTTAGCGACATTGTCTTCTAGTGTTATAGTTACATTCTTCATAACACTATTATAGTGTTACACGAAGTTCGTGTCAATATGGGTATTAATTTTATAAGCTGACCTAATGTTTAATTGACAATAACATATGAGTCTTTATATCTGAAGGTTACATTAATCAAAGGAGTAACTAGATTTTATCTTCTGAAGAAGCTAGCTCAGGTTTAAAGTATTTAAGATATGAGATTTTCACATAAAATTAGCACATCTCAAGCCTCAATCACCGTTACCGCTACTTCCTACGGAAGCTGTCGGTATACTTTTTAGCGCCTAGGGCGCTTTAAAAAGCAACTCTCAGCGCCGAAGGCGCAGTACGGAACAGTAGTCCATCACCAGATTATTATTCAAAAAAAAAGCCCAGCGTTAGCTGGGCTTTTTTAAGAATAATAACCTGGTGATGACCTACTCTCACATGGGGAAACCCCACACTACCATCGGCGATGACACTTTTCACTTCTGAGTTCGAGATGGATTCAGGTGGTTCAATGTCTCTATGGTCACCAGGAAT
>JAZGFW010000157.1:0-8551 GCA_036479895.1 Cocleimonas sp.
ATTCCTGGTGACCATAGAGACATTGAACCACCTGAATCCATCTCGAACTCAGAAGTGAAAAGTGTCATCGCCGATGGTAGTGTGGGGTTTCCCCATGTGAGAGTAGGTCATCACCAGGTTATTATTCAATAAAAAGCCCGTCAGCTAACGCTGTCGGGTTTTTTTTTGAATAAAATAATCTGATGCTGATCTACTGTTCCGTACTGCGCAACGCGCTGAGAGTTGCTTTTTAAAGCGCCCTAGGCGCTAAAAAGTATACCGACACCTTCCGTAAGGAAGTATCGGTAACGGTGATTAAGTCTTGAGATGTTCTAATTTGAAAAAATTGAGACCAGTTTGCTAGTCGTGCTTTATTTTGATCGTTGAGATGACTCTTATAAATGCCGCAGTGATTTGTTAATATTGAATATCAAGATATTGCTATTTTTAGGCGCCTAGTTTAATAGGTAATTAAGCTTGACCCAAATAAATTAGAAGCTTTATTTCATACAGAACTAAGGTTATTACTTTACTTCACCATACTTAAAATTTGGTTATTATTAAATCAAAAAAAGCTAACGCTACAATAATATTTCTGAGTCAGTCTTGATTATCATCTTCAGTATTATAAGAAAAATAAAATACAACTTGCTATAAAAGGCTTAGCCTATTTTAATAGTCAAAACCCTCTTTTCTGGAAAAACTATGACCTCTAATATTCATACAGACCGTATTCTTATCCTTGATTTTGGATCACAATATACTCAACTTATTGCACGTCGTGTTCGTGAGGTTGGTGTCTACTGTGAGATATATCCGTGGGATGTAGGTGACGCTGATGTAAAAAACTTTAAACCTAGTGGCATAATTTTATCGGGTGGGCCTGAGTCAGCAATAGGTGATAATGCACCTGCGGCTCCTAATGCGGTATTTAAAATTGGCGTTCCTGTATTAGGTATTTGTTATGGCATGCAGACAATGGCGGAGCAATTAGGTGGCAAGGTTGAAAATGCTGATCATCATGAATACGGATATGCGCAGGTACGTGCGCGTGGTCATACAGCTTTATTAAAAGATATTGAAGATGAGGTGACAGCTGAAGGTTATGCTCTTTTAGATGTGTGGATGTCGCATGGTGATCGTGTGGAAGAAATGCCTGAATCTTTCAAACTAATGGCTAGTACCGATAATGCCCCTATTGCAGGTATGGCGGATGAAGCACGTCATTATTATGGTATTCAGTTTCATCCTGAGGTTACCCACACTAAGCAGGGAGGACGTATTTTAGAACGCTTTGTGTGTGAAATATGTGGCTGTGATACTTTATGGAACCCGCTAAATATTATTGAGGAAAGTATTAATGATGTGCGTGAACAGGTAGGTTCTGATGAAATAATTCTTGGCTTGTCAGGTGGGGTTGATTCATCGGTAGTAGCTGCGATGCTACATAAAGCAATTGGTAGTCAGCTTACTTGTGTATTTGTAGATACGGGTTTGCTTCGGCATAACGAAGGAGATCAAGTGATGGCAATGTTTGCTGAACACATGGGTGTGAATGTAATTCGTGTCGATGCAGAAGCACGCTATTTAAAAGCTTTAAAAGGTAAAGTTGATCCAGAAGAAAAGCGTAAAATTATTGGTAATCTATTTGTAGAAATATTTGAAGAAGAATCCAATAAATTACCTAATGCAAAATGGTTAGCACAGGGTACAATTTATCCTGATGTGATTGAATCAGCTGGGAGTAAAACAGGAAAAGCGCACCTAATTAAATCGCATCACAATGTTGGTGGTTTGCCAGAAGATATGAAATTAGGCTTGGTAGAGCCATTACGTGAATTATTTAAAGATGAGGTACGCACGATAGGTATTGAATTAGGGCTTCCCCCAGAGATGGTGCATCGTCATCCTTTTCCCGGGCCCGGTTTGGGTGTGCGGATATTGGGCGAAGTTAAAAAAGAGTATGCCGATATCTTACGTCTAGCTGATAATATATTTATTGAAGAATTATACAAACACGATTTATACCAAAAGACCTCGCAAGCTTTTGCTGTGTTTTTGCCTATCAAGTCGGTGGGTGTAACGGGTGATGGTCGTCGCTATGATTATGTAATTGCATTACGTGCGGTGGAGACTATCGACTTTATGACGGCACGCTGGGCTCATTTACCTTATGATTTCTTGAGTTTAGTCTCTAATCGAATTATTAATGAAATCGAAAATGTTTCTCGTGTGACCTATGATATTTCAGGTAAGCCTCCTGCTACAATCGAATGGGAATAATTAGATAATAGAAAGGTTTAGTTTTGTGTCCTTTGAGGTGAAAGTAGGAATAAAGTAAATTATACGTTAAAATCAAACCCTATCTTATTGATTCACAAAACCTTCATAGGAAAACGATCATGAAAAAACTTCTTTTAATTGCGTTTTTATCTCTGCTTACAGCTTGTGGTGGGGAAGAGAGCTTTACAGATGCTGTCATTGATAACACACCTGGCTTAACGGCAGAAGAAAAGTCAGTGTTAAAAATTGCAAACTTTGTTAAACATAATGAAGGTGAAGTTCCACCTTTATCAATATTCATAAGTGCAGGACTCATCAATGTTGATGAAACCAATAAAAAAAGTATTATTAAATTATTGACTCAGTTTGATTTTGAAGATATTGATAGCAAAGAAAAAATTCAAGATATTATTGATAAATACAATGTTGCGATTGATAAAGTTGAAGCGTATGCGGAAGGTGGGAGTGATCTTCCAACGGTTGAGGATTATCTTGATATAGGAATTATCGATATTACGTCTGCTGAGCTAGATCAGTTAAATGTAAAAATTTCAGAGTTATCTTCTATAGAAAATCTTAATTTGTTTCAAATTCAAGAACTATTTGAGTCAATTTAACCCAGATTTGGATTGTTTAAGTAGAATCCATTGCCAAACAGTTGAACTAAAAACCATGTTAAGCACCCATCAAAAATGGATGTCTCGCGCACTTTTATTAGCCGAACGCTCGCGAGAAGAAGGTGAAGTTCCTGTTGGTGCTATCATTATTAGAGATGATAAGTTGGTTGGAGAAGGTTGGAATCAACCCATCAAAAAACACGATTCCAGTGCTCATGCTGAGATTATGGCTATTCGCGCTGCAGGAATTGCCCTTAAAAATTACCGCCTACCTGATACAACCCTTTATGTTACTTTAGAACCCTGCACCATGTGCGCGGGTGCAATAATCCATGCTAGGGTTGCGAAGGTCATATTTGGTACGCCTGACCCACGCACAGGATCAGCAGGTAGTGCTATAGATATTTTTTCTAAAGATTATCACAATCATCACGTTGATGTTGAAGGTGGGATTTTGCAAGATGAGTGTGGACAGATATTAAGAGATTTTTTTAGAGAAAAAAGGCAAAAGTAATGACAAAAGACGAATCAATAAATGTGTTAGGGGACCCGCTGGAACTGTGTGGGGATAAGCCTGTAACAGGTTTTTTTCGAGACGGCCATTGTAATACCTGTGAAGAAGATTTTGGCTCACATACGGTTTGTATTAAAACCAATAAAGCCTTTCTTGAGTACTCAAAATCTAAAGGCAATGATTTATCAACACCAATGCCTCAGTATGGGTTTGAGGGGCTCAAAGCAGGAGATGGTTGGTGTCTATGTGCAGCGCGTTGGTTAGAGGCTTATCAGGATGGTGCCGCACCTCGTATTTTTCTATCCAAAACCCATCAACGAGCTTTGCAGGTTGTACCCCTAGAATTACTTAAGAAGTATGCTACTGATTTAAATTAGTGAGTGTAAATATATTGAGACCTTTGCACGAGTCAGGTGACGAGTAAAAATAACTAATATTTCTTGCGCCACTGTCTCATGCAAAGGTCTCATATTATTGATTAGTAAAGTACATCTTGAAGTGGACAGTATAGAGATGCTTATAAGTCAAGTAAGTGAGGAAAAGTTCTAGTCTGTTTTAGTTTTACACTTATAATGCGATCCTATTCTATTACGAGTTTGAGTCATGTCTAAGTTTGTCGTTTGTGCGCTGTATCATTTTGTTATTCTTGAGGACTTTGAATCCTTGCGAGACCCATTACACAAAGTCATGGATGATAACGGTGTACGAGGAACCTTGTTGCTTGCGCTTGAAGGGATTAATGGCACAATTTCTGGTAAACGAGATGGTATTGATAATGTTTTAGCATGGTTGCGCAATGATTCGCGCTTCGCTCAGCTTGATACCAAAGAATCTTACGATAATGAGCTTCCTTTTTATCGTACACGTGTAAAGCTAAAAAAAGAAATCGTTACCATGGGTATTGAGTCTATCGATCCAAAACATATCGTGGGTACCTATGTGAAGCCAAAAGATTGGAATGCATTAATTTCTGACCCGGATGTATTACTGGTGGATACACGCAATGATTATGAAGTAGCTATTGGCTCATTTAAAGATGCAATCAATCCAGATACCACGGTATTTCGTGAATTTCCACAATACGTTAAAGACAACCTTGATAAAAACAAGCATAAAAAAGTAGCCATGTTTTGTACAGGTGGCATCCGTTGTGAGAAATCTACAGCCTACTTAAAAACACAAGGCTTTGAAGAGGTTTATCATCTTGAAGGCGGGGTACTGAAATACTTAGAAGAAGTCCCTGTAGAAGAGTCAATGTGGGAAGGTGAATGTTTTGTTTTTGATAATCGTGTATCGGTCAATCACCAGCTAGAAAAAGGCCAGTATGACCAATGTCATGCTTGCCGTATGCCAATAACAGAAGCCGATAAAGGGCATGAAGATTTCACCCACGGTGTAAGTTGCCATCACTGCCATGATGTGACGGATGACGTACAAAAACAACGCTATATTGAACGCCAAAAACAAATTGAGTTAGCTAAACAACGCGGAGAAACACATATTGGTGGCGATGTTGAAAAGTATGCCGATAAACACAGAGAGACTAAAAATAAGATAAAAGTATCACAAGCTGCAAATAATAAGTGAGAAAACGTACATTCATTTTTGATGGTTCAGAAGGTGTAGGGGGAATGCTAATAGCAATACTTAATCATTATGCTGATGTTGCTTATCCTTTAGGCGGGTCTGATTGCGCGGCTGCCTCAAGAGAAGCAATACAAGCTATTGCGGATAAGATAAAGCTAGGTGAATTGGCTGAAATTAGTCGCCGACAGCGACCGATGTTAAAATCAGCGGTTAAATGGTTTTATACAGAATCTGTTTATGCCAGCCCAGACGATGTTATGTATAATAAGATTTTATCTCAACTATCATAGAATCCTTGCAAGGTTCATGCACATATAACAAGAGTTCTTCAGGACTCTGAGCATAACAACAAAAGAGGGGACTTATGCAATTACGTTTTCTAGTACTATTACTTTCACTGGTTATTAATTTCACTTTGGAAGCTAAAAGTTATTCTAAAAGTAGTTCAGGTGGGTGCCTTAAAGCTACGTCATTGTGCGAGGCATATCAATCATTCCGTAAAAAAACAAACCCGGGTAATGCGCACCTTGAGAAAGGTCAGCTTTATCCTATTATTGAACGCAGTAATAAAAATAAAGCTTTTCGTATAAAAATAAAAAGTTTAAAGCGTTCTTCTCGTTGGGTTAAATCGAGTTGCGGCGAAGTTGTTGCCAGCTGCTCTGTTTCGACAAAAAATACTAGTACGACGAAAGCACTCAAAACGCTCGGTAAAAAATCAAATAAAGGTCGTAAAAAAGGATCGTATTTATTAGCTTTAACTTGGCAACCCAGTTTTTGTGAAACACATGGCAGTAAAAAAGAATGTCGCACCCAGACCACCAACCGTTATGATGCAACCCACTGGTCCTTACATGGTTTATGGCCTCAACCCCGTAATAATGCCTATTGCGGTGTGAGTCGGACGGATAAAGGAATCGATCGTAACAAGCGTTGGCATTTATTAGAGCCGCTTAAATTGAGCCAAAAAACTGCAACTGAGCTAGCTTTTGTTATGCCAGCAGTAGCTTCTAACCTACAACGTCATGAATGGATTAAGCACGGGACCTGCTATGGGACTGATGCAGATACTTACTATGCTGACTCTATTTATCTGACCAAGCAAATTAACGACTCAATCGTGGGTAAGTTATTTAATAAAGGTGTAGGCAAACACGTTACATTAAAGCAAGTGCGTCAGCATTTTGATAAAGCTTTTGGTCAGGGTACTGGGGGTAAGGTTGATATGCGCTGTGACCGTAAAGGGCGTGTCAGTGAACTATGGATTAACTTAAAAGGTAAAGTTAATCCTGAAGGCAATATTTCAGAGTTACTTAAAGATGCGCTTCGTGCAGGATCTACTTGTAAAGCAGGCTTGATTGATCGAGCAAATCGTTTCTAAAGTTATGGAGCTTTGCCGTGAAAGTATTGAGGTTTACCCTCTTAAAAAAACACGTGTAAGTATTGATTTTCTAAACAGTTCTGCAGGAATTTTATCAGCTATCGTTTCGTGAAGATTGGGTAATCTTGACCAATGTACACCCATTTTATGATGATGTGCTGTGTGGTAGCCGAGATTGCCCGTTAGGATATTGAACAGTGTATTTTCATTATTATAGGATGCTTCAAACTCATTTTGAGTATCTAAACCCGAGTGGTGGTCATAGGTTACAAAGGTTGTAAATAACAAGCTTGTCACCATCGGTAATGCAAATAAGAAAAATCCAGCTACAGGTTTATACCAAAGTAGAAACGCAACAATCAAAAAAGTTATTGCAGTATAGATAACAAAAGGCTTGAGTTGTTTGGGGTGCTTTTTTCCTACACCATAACCACGAGGATAAGCCGTTATTGCAACATTTAAGGTATATTCAATAACCCCCATTTTCTTACCATTTTTACGTTTCCAACGACTCTCATCCTTTTCTTGGTCGAGAAAATTCAAATGATGTCCTAAAACATGATGTAAACGCCACAAGTGAGTTGTTACACCAGTGTGCAAGGCATAGAAAAACTCTAATACTCTATTTAAAGGGGTATTTCGAAAGGTAAATAAGTGCTGATGATGATGGTTCCATGCACTGATAACGCCTTTAGGGATAATCATTAGCAGGTAATATGACAGTAATAGAGCAGTACTTTCAACAGTAAAATATAAGATAAAATCTAATAGGCTCAGGGATAAAATGATGATGACTGGCCAACGGTCTTCTTTGTACCTAAAAATCCCCGTTCCTTTTTCTGCGTGAAGATTGGCTTCCATGTTTTTCCCTTAAGTGTGTATTAAATTTAACGCTACTGATGTTTAGCCCACAAGAGTATTAAATCGTAGAGCACTTATACAGAATTTCGTTTAAGTTGCCTATTGAAATATAAGATAATTTGGTTGTTTTTGATATGAAGATTAATTTTCATATTGGCTTCAGGTTATTTGTTAATTGAGATTCTTTCTTTGTAAATGAACAGAGTGTCTACTACTATACCTCAGCAAATTTGAATAACGTCAGAAGTGTCAAAGGAAATCAATGAATAGTACGTCTGAATCAACCTCTAAAATCCAACAAAGTGTAGAAACCCCTTCCTTAGGTGCGCTAACTAAGCTTTGGGCTAAAATTGGTGTTCTATCCTTTGGTGGGCCAGCAGCTCAAATAGCTTTAATGCATAAACTCATTGTAGAAAAAATGCGTTGGATGACAGAGAAGGAATATCTAAATGCATTAAGTTTTTGCATGTTACTGCCAGGTCCAGAAGCGATGCAACTTGCTGCCTATGCTGGTTGGCGTAGCAATGGTGTCATTGGCGGGATCATAGCAGGTGCTTTGTTTGTAATCCCCGGTGCCATCGTGATTATGGCGCTGGCTTGGATTTATGCTGTATACGGTAATGTGCCGCTGATTCAAGCTTTGTTCTTAGGGGTTAAAGCGGCAGTATTAGTGATAGTAATTGAAGCCTTACTTAAAATCTCTAAAAAAGCACTAAAAAGTACTAACCTTAAAATATTGGCAGTGCTTTCATTTGTTGGCATTTTTTTCTTAAATATCCCGTATCCGTTGATTGTACTCGTCGCTGCTACTTATGGTTTCTTTTTAGCGCGTGGTGAGATACCTGATGCGCAAACAGTGGTCAACAAGCCCGAAGGCTTTGGTGCTTTAATCAAAACGGTTTTGATTTGGTTATGTGTATGGCTTGTTCCTTTATTTGCTGTAGCTTACTTTAGCGATCAACAAATTCTTATAGAAATTGGTAAGTTTTTCTCAAAACTTGCTGTAGTAACATTCGGTGGTGCTTATGCCGTGCTTGCCTATATGGGGCAAGATGTTGTTAACTATTGGCATTGGTTAACACCGGAGGAAATGATGGATGGTTTTGGTTTAGCAGAAACTACGCCAGGGCCACTCATATTAGTGACGGAATTTGTTGGTTTTTTAGCTGGTTATAAAGAAGCGGGATTAAGTATCGGTATTGCTGCTGCATTGGTAACTTTATGGACAACTTTTATACCGTGCTTTTTATGGATATTTGCGGGTGCACCTTACATCGAATGGATTGGCGCTCAACCAAAATTGAAGAGTGCTTTGCAGGCTATTTCTGCCGC
>JAZGFW010000158.1:0-2839 GCA_036479895.1 Cocleimonas sp.
ACAAAGTTTGGGTTAATCTCCCAGTCAGGATCTTCCATCCATGCAATATGAATACTGCTGGTGGGATGCCCGATAAATAAGAATTCCATCGACGAGCGTATGTCGATTAATTGTGCTTCAGGGTGCTTTTGTAAAAAGTCCCAAGCTTCTTTTGAGCTAAGATGCTCTAGTTGATTTATTTTCATGCCTACAGTGTAGCTGTAATCATGAGAGTGTGTGAGATAATATGGTGAGTATTCTATTTTGTAGTTGTTATGGCAATAGTCGTCTTAGCAACGCTTTTTTTGGTGAGCCTTAAGAGACAACCCAAGGCTTATAACCATCAACAAACCCCGCTAACTCCTTTTTAATATCTTCAGATTCTAGCTTAAGCATTGTATCTTGTAGTGAGCTTAGGTGCTTATCTAAAGTAGCTTCTTTTATGAATATCTCATTGGCTTGCATGATTCTTGAATGCTTTGTTTCGCTTACATTGTCACCAATTAAAAGCTCTTCATAAAGCTTTTCACCAGGGCGTAAACCTGAATATTCAATTTCAATATCACCATCGTGGTTATCTTCATCTTTTACACTTAGCCCCGCCAGCATGATCATTTTTTTAGCAAGGTCTACAATTTTAACTGATTCGCCCATGTCCAAGACAAAAACTTCCCCGCCTTTTGCCATAGCACCCGCTTGAATAACAAGTTGAACCGCTTCAGGTATTGACATAAAAAACCGTGTAATTTCTTTATCAGTAACCGTTATCGGTCCGCCTTCTTTAATTTGCGCTCTAAACT
The DNA here is from genome assembly GCA_036479895.1 of Cocleimonas sp. Taxonomy (GTDB): domain Bacteria; phylum Pseudomonadota; class Gammaproteobacteria; order Thiotrichales; family Thiotrichaceae; genus Cocleimonas. The sequence continues at coordinate 780 of JAZGFW010000158.1, forward strand.
TTGGGACAACAGACCCTGATGAGCCGAGCACATTGCCAAAGCGTACCATTGAAAATACTGTTTTACAGTCTGGTTGGTCAGCGAGGGACTGCAACACAAGTTCAGCAACACGTTTAGAACAGCCCATCACATTGGTTGGGCGAACGGCTTTATCCGTAGAGATTAATATAAAGGTCTCTACATTGGCATTTAATGCATGTTTAGCCAAGAGTTGAGTACCAAAAATATTATTGCTTAAACCTGCTACGGGGTTGCCTTCAACCAGCGGCACGTGCTTGTAAGCTGCTGCATGATAAATAGTTTGTACACCTTTATCTTTAAAGATTCGTTTAAGTAAAACAGGGTTGGTGATAGAACCTAAAACCTTATCCAGCTTAAAGGATAAGCCTTGCTTTGAAATAAGCTCTTCAAGTTCTTGTTCTATTTGATAGAGCGCAAACTCGCTCTGTTCCAGCAAAATTAGCTTTGTGGGTGATAAAGTAATAATCTGGCGGCAAAGCTCAGAGCCAATCGAGCCGCCTGCACCAGTCACCATTACCACTTTTTCTTGAATATTGGCAGGCAATAGCTTCGGGTCGGGTTTAATCACATTTCTACCTAGCAAATCATCAATATCAATTTCTTTGATATCTGATGAGCTTAGCTTGCCACTGGCCACATCAGAAAATGAAGGCACGCTGCGAATAATAAAAGGCAGTGCTTCTAATTGTTCTAGAATGAATTGACGTTTTTTACGATTAATTGATGGCATGGCAAGAATTACCTCATCAATATGCGTCTCATTGGCAATGTCATTAAACTGCTCAGATGAGTAAACTTTAGCACCCAGAATATTGTAGCCTTTTATGCTTGTATCATCATCAATAAAGCCTTGCAAGGAGTATTCAGAGTCGGATTCTAAAACCTTAGCAAGTTGTGTGCCTGCCATACCAGCACCATAAATATAGACTCTTTTCCCTTTACTAGCACTGATCTTTGAGCCATAAAGCCAACCCTGCGCCACTAAACGAGTGACGATAATGATGGTTGATGTACCTAGCCAAAATAGTAATGCAACAGAAGCAGGGATTTCAGCCAAATGAAGTAAATTGACGACACCAACCCAAATTACGGTTGAGAGTAAGGTAGCGACGATGATTGTCATCACAGCTTGGCTACGAAAGTATTGAAGTATCGAGCGATATAAGCCGAGCTTAAGAAAAACAGGGATTGCAATTAAAGTGGCTAAGGGAAAAATCAGCCAACCATTATTTTGTGGTATGAATAAATCATTAAAGCGTAGCGAAAAGCTAGCCAATAAAACTAAAGGAATTAATAGGGCATCAAGTAAAACTAAGATAAGTCGTTTTTTTAATCGAGACTTAGCTTGTAATGATTTTTTTAAACTTACGGACATCGCAATATTATACTAGTTACAAACTACCTATTACACTGTTTTATTTATAATCGCCGTAATACGAATTATAGCCGTAGCCGTAGCCATACCGAGTGGCTTTTGGCACATGACCATTAAAAATAAAACCTTTGGTATCAATGCCATTATGTGACAGTACTGTTACAGCATGTTCAATCTCTTTTATATGATGCCTCCCAGAATGCACGACCATAAAGATAACACCTGCATGTGCGCCAATGATAGTTGGATCAGTTACTGCATGTACAGGAGGAGAGTCGATTAAGACCAAATCATAATTTTCTGACAAAATATCTAATAATTTCTTAAAGTAATCATGCATTAATAATTCGGAAGGATTAGGAGGAGTCTGACCACGGGTGATAATATCAATACTTACATCACTTTCATCATCAATTTTTACTGTTTGAATCACTTCTTCTAGTGTTGCTTTTTCCGTAATAATATCGGATAGGCCTGGCACCAGCTTACGATTTACAAGTTCATGTAAATAACCTTTGCGCATATCTGCATCAACTAAAATAACACGCTGATCTGATGCTGCAGCCACAGCTGCAAAGTTTGATGAGATGAAAGATTTACCAATATTAGGAGAAGGTCCAGTAATCATTACAATATTGTTTTTCGCTTCATGTAAAGCAAAGTG